>JAGGXT010000299.1 GCA_021162905.1 Candidatus Odinarchaeota archaeon
ATATAAAATAGTGAAATCCTAAAATTTAAACAATTAGAAATAAATCTGCAGCGAAGATAAATAAAAAATTAAAATAAAAAAATTAAAGAATTATAGGAAACCGTCTCTTCGCCAAATGTCTTCTGAAACTTTTAATGCCAGCTTATTTACTTCTTCCTCGTCAACCGTTTTCAGCTTTTGATTCTCAGCTACTATTTTTCCATCTATTATAGTGTGTGTAACTTTGTCGCCTCTGCCAAGAATTACAATCAAATAGTAGATATTCTCAGGAGTTTTTGGAGTGGCGTTTTGTAAGTCTAAGACTATAATATCTGCCTTCTTTCCTACCTCTAATGAACCAATTTTGTCTTCAAGACCAACTGCTTTTGCATTGTCAATTGTTGCCATCTCAAGAGCTTTAATGTCTGGTATTACTGTTGTATCTTTCAGAAGCCCTTTGTGCACAATGTAAGTGAATCTCATAACCTCGAACATGTCCATTGTCTCTACGCCATCATTACCTAAACCAACAGTTATTCCCTTATTTAACATCTTTGGTACAGGGCATGCACCAACACCGAACTCCATGTTGCTCATCGGATTGTGTGCAACCTTGACTCCATATTTCTGAAGAATGTCGATTTCGCTATCTGATATGTTAACTACTTGTGCTGCTAATACATCTGGACCTAGAAATCCTATATCTCTAAGGTGTTCAAAGGGTCGCTTCTTGAAATGCTCAAGCGAGTATTCTACCTCATACATGCTTTCCTCAACATGGAGTGTAATCCCAGATTTGTATTCATTAGCAAGCTCTCGTACTTCCTTTAACATTTCCGGAGAGCAGCTGAATACCGTGTGAACGCAGAGCATTCCCCTTACTAAAGCATCCTTATCATTCCATTTCTTAATGAAATCAATATTTTCTTGAATTCCAAGTTTTCCGTTCTCCTTGCTTATCCTCTCAGTAGCTTCGAAGGCTAGAATTCCTCTCACTCCAACTTCTAAGAATGCTTTTGCTTCAGAATCTAAAATCCCTGGTAAATCTTTTGGGGCCTCCATAACATCTAAAATTGTGGTAACTCCATATTTTGCCATCCTTGCGATGGAATATCTTGAAATTCCGTAAACATCTTCTTTCCTGAGCTGATCTTCTAGGTATGGCCACCACCATTTTGCTAATTCAGAGTAGAAGTCATGTTCCTCTAACGGATAGGGCATGCCCATGACTGCCTGTCCATGAGTGTGAGCATGACTGCATATAAGTCCCGGCATTACAACTTTTCCTTTTGCATCAATTTCGTATTCTCCTTTATACTTTTGTACAATTTCAGATGTCTTTCCAACGGCAGCTATCTTATCACCAACGACCGCTACAGCACCGTCCATATATACTCTTCTTTCTTTATCCATAGTAACTAAAATACCATTCTTAATAACTATATCAGCTTTCTCAGGCAAGATATTACCTCCTTACCTTTTTGCAGGAATAAACTTTCCATAACCTCTCTTACCAACAGGCTCCCAACCTTCAGCTACAACCTCTCCTCGGACAATTGTCATTATAGGAGCTCCTTTTACAACCCATCCGTCATACGGTGTATATCCAGCTACGCTCTGAATTATGTCCATTGTTATTTTCTCTTCTTTCTTAAGGTCTACAATTATAACATCAGCATCAGACCCAACTGCTATTACACCCTTCCTTGGATATAAACCGAAAAGTTTAGCAGGGTTTTCTGACATTACCTCTATAAACTTCTGTAGCGTAATTCTACCCTTATTTACTCCCTCCGATAGTATAAGCCTAACCTCTGTTTCAAGACCATGCACTCCTGCAGGTGTTTTAAGGAAGTTATCCTTCCCCTCATCTTTCTCCTCTAAGGAGAATGCACAATGGTCCGTTACAATAATGCTAATTACACCCTGCCGTATACCCTCCCATAGACTTTCTTGGTCCTCCTTGCTCCTTGGAGGCGGATTAGTTATAATGTAGTGCTTATACTTTTCATAATCATCGATCGAGAATAGTAGATGATGAACAGTCGCCTCAGCTGTTACAGGAAGTCCTCTATATTGTGCTTGCTTGACGAGTTCCACTCCTTCTTTAGTGGACATGTGTGCTATGTGCAATCTGTTTCCAATATATCTGGAATACAAAATGGCTCTTGAAATGGCCTCCGCCTCAACAACATTCGGTCTAGAGTCAGAATATGTTACCTTCTCTCCTCTCTTTAGTTTCTCTTCGACTTCTTTATAGAAGTATTCCAAAAGCTGATGGTTTTCTGCGTGTACAGTTGCTAATGAGTTACCCTTAGCAATTCTTCTAAGTGCCTCATAAAATATTCCCTCATGCTTATATGCCGTATCGCCGCCCATTGTTATCTTAAAACCAACAACTCCACCATCGATAAGCTTCTGGATATCCTCTAGATCTTCTTCTGTTTGAATCTCTCCACCATATAGTGCAACGTCTACTATACTATCTTTTTCGGCTAGCTCTATTTTCCATTTTAGATTGTCATACTTTGTTGTTATATACTCGAAAAGTGATGGCATTTCGACAATTGTTGTCACTCCACCAACAGCCGCTGCCTTTGTTCCAGTTACAAAATCCTCTTTTAGGTAAGGTGGTATTAAGACGTGGACGTGACTATCTATGGCACCAGGAAGAATAAGGTTCCCCTTTGCATCTATTTCCTTGTCTCCTTTAGGTAATTTTGTATCTTTTGCAATTAACGCGATCTTTCCATCCTCAACCGCTAAGCCACCGCTAACTATTTCACCATTGAAAACAAATTTTCCATTTCTTATGACGAGATCCATACTCTCAATCCTCGGCGTATCGTATTCACAATATAAAGTAAGTTTTTCTTAAATTTAAAGATATCATCATTTTAATTAAAAATAGGAGAAAAAAATAAAATTTCTTCTAAGAAGCTAAAAAATAATGTATTTTGGTTAAAATTTTTTCTTAAAATCAAAAAAATTATTTCTATATTTTTCATTAAGAATCAGAGATCTTGCCGTAACTTTTGGCG
>JAGGXT010000224.1 GCA_021162905.1 Candidatus Odinarchaeota archaeon
CAATCTTATATATTATGAACTCGTTTGTGCCTTGTTCTGCTAGAATAGGTGTCATGGCTATATTAATTGGTGTATTTATTCCAGATCCGTTAACATCATCAATAGCTATATTTCTGATATTAATCAACTCATTTTTTATAATATTCATCGAGAGTAAAATTTTATCTCACTACTTAAAAGTAGAAGCCTCTAGTTTCGTTATAGAGCTTCCACCATATCGCTTTCCTCCACTAAAAAGTGTATTTAATATCTCATGGATAAGAACAAAGATGTTTTTATACAGGGCGGGTGTATTAATATTTATAGGGACCCTTCTTATCTGGGCAGGAATTAATATCCCCCCAGGTGCACCTTTAGAGGAATCGTTGTTGGGTAGAGTAGGTATCCTTTTACAACCAATAGCCATGCCCTTGGGATTAGATTGGCGAGCAGTATTGGCTCTGATTCTTGGATTTCTTGCTAAGGAAAATACGCTAGCAGTACTTCAAGCTCTTTATGGTGGGTTAGAATCATTGCCCCTTTATTTTGACCTTCCAAAAGCAATAGCTTTCATCATCTTTTACACATATTATGTTCCATGTCTTGCTACAGTTGCTACAATAAAAAAGGAAAGCAATTCTTGGCTGATTACAACATTTGCTGTGGCCCTATCTATTATAACAGCATATTTAGTAGCGTTTCTTGTATATGTTTTATTAAGTGTTATGATTTAAAGGTGCTCGCATATCTTTCAAAGTCTTCATATCTATGGAAACCAATTAAGTGTATATTTCCAACATGTACTCGAGTTAAGTATTCTTTACTTATTTTATATGCTCTAATAACACTTTCAATTGGTGTAATCGGTAGATCATTCATAATGAAATCTGGATGAAAAATGAGTAAGGAGTAGGGAATGTCTGGATTAATATTTGATATAAATTTAGCTATTTTTTCGACTTCATTTTCATCCACATACCCGGGAACCAATAATGTAGATGCTGTAACTATTGGTATCTCTGGTCGTTTATCATAATATTTCTTTGCTAAATACTCAAAGTTGCGTAACGAAGCCTTATTTGAAACTCCTGTAAGTGCAATATGTAATCTTTCATCAAATGCTTTTAAGTCGAACTTTATAATACCTCCACTTTTAAGGGCAAGTTCTCCAGCTTTATCGACAAGGTGTATATTCCCCGATCCATTCCATTCAAAGCAAATTCTAATAATTCTGTCTGGGAACTCTTTTAAAACCAATTCAGAAGCTTTGATTGCGAAAGGAAGATGAGGTTCTGGTGATCCGCCAAAATAACATATGCAAGATATCTTATGATTTTTTCTAATAATATCTATAAATTCGTCTATTGTTACTTTTTTTGCTTCGTTAAGAGATTTATGAGTCCAGTTTTGGCAAAATAAACAATCAAAATTGCATCCATAAAAGAATACAGCTAAATTATAATATCCATATTCAGGCCCATCCTTATAAGCATAATCAGGATAGCCCAATCCAGTAGACGCTGGACAGAACCAGCTAGCAACACAATTTGTTATATGAGGATCCAAATAAGGATACATTAATGAAACGTTCGCGCTTATAATGGAGTGTAATTTTCCATCTATATTAGACCTAAGCCCACAGAATCCTTTTTCTCCTATACCCATTTTGCATCTATTCTCACAAATATTACATGTAACAGAATTAGGTGAATCGCTTTTCGGAGGAGGGTATGGTAGCCTAAATTTGGATCTTGCTCTACTGTGAGCACGGTAAATATATTTTTCTGCGTTGCTATTGTTTATTATACATTCTTTACATATACCAAGGCTTTCTGAAATATACTTTGATTTCTTTCCACAAATCTTACATACTTTCTCTGAAGAAAGCTTACCTAAATCTATAATATATCTCCAAAACATTTTCATCATTACCCTATTCTCAAATTTACTATATTTGTTTTATTTCTAAATGATTTATCTTAATAATGAGATACAATTTCATAAAGGTGTTAAACGAAATAGGATAAAGAATTAAAGTAGAAATAGATTAAAGTTATATTTGTTAATTTAAAATACACAATTAAAGTATAATACTAAAAGGTGAATGCCATGAGCAAAAACACAAAAAGCCTAAAACTTGGTTTTGTCGTAAATCCCATCGCTGGGATGGGTGGTCGAGTCGGTTTAAAAGGTACTGATGGTGTATATAAAAAAGCTTTAGAGCTTGGTGCTAAGCCAGTATCACCGCAACGTGCTGTAGAGTTTTTAAAATCATTAGATTCTTTATACCAACAAGAAGAAAACGTAAATATTGAAATAATAAGTGTTCCCAAAATGATGGGTGAATATGAACTTACTAAGGCTAATATTAGCATAAATTCTAAAATAATACCGCTCAATATTGGTGATGAAACAACAGCAGAAGATACGAAAAATGCTGTGAAAACTTTTGTTAACGATAATAACGTGGATTTAGTAATTTTTGTGGGTGGAGATGGAACAGCGCGAGATGTAATGGATGCCTTAAAAGAAATAAATGCTTCTACTCCTATATTAGGTGTCCCTTCTGGAGTGAAAATGTATAGTGCTGTATTTGCTTACAGTCCAGAAGAGGCTGCAGAGGTTGTGCTTGCCTTTATTAAAGGTCAAGCACGAGTTATGGACCTTGAAGTCATGGATATAGATGAAGAAGCCTTCAGAAATAACCGCCTTGAAATTAAACTATATGGCTATGCTAAAGCATTGTATGTTCCAATGATGATTCAACATAGTAAAGAACCAACTCCTGAAACTGTGGACGAAACAGAAAATCAACGAGCAATTGCCAGATATGTTGTAGAAATTATGGATCCTGAAGGCTATTACATTCTATGTCCTGGAACGACTGTGAAAATGGTAGCTGACGAATTAGGAGTTGAAAAAACACTTCTCGGGGTGGATATTTATCATAAAGGGAAAGTATACAAGGATGTTAATGAGCGACAAATATTAGAAATTATAAAAGATTTTAGTAAGGCTTGGATTATTGTGTCTCCTATCGGAAAGCAAGGTGTAATATTTGGAAGAGGAAATCAACAAATAAGCCCTGAAGTGATACGACGTGTCGGCAAAGAAAAAATTATAGTTATTGCAACGCAAAGAAAAATCAGAGAACTTCCTGATGGTTCACTAAAAGTTGATACTGGTGATAAAGAGGTTGATAACTATCTTAAAGGATATATTAAAGTGCTAATAGACTATAGAACATGGAGAATGATTAAGGTGGTCTAATAGTGACTGGTAAATGTCCATTCTGTGAAGGAGAGGTAGAAGAAGAAAGAATCATCTATAAAGATGAAAGAATCTACGTATTGTTTGATTTATTTCCAGTCAATAAAGGCCACATTTTAGTGATGCCAACTCGACACGTTAAATCATTTTTAGATTTAACAGAAAATGAAATTCTGTGTCTTTATAGAGCAGTAAAGACGGTAATAAAAGCTTTAAAGGATTATTATAATCCTGCTGGTTTTAATGTTGGTTTTAATCAAGGTGAACAAGCAGGGCAAACAATAGAACATTTTCATATACATGTAATCCCTAGGTATATGAATGATTGTAACTCTCCAAGAGGCGGAATAAGGAAAGTAATTCTTGACATGCCCACTGATGAGGAACATCCATTAAGAGAAAGATTCATTAGAAGTCGTCCTACTAAAAAAGAATATGATGAATTGAGAAGGATTTTTAACAATCTTTGGACTAAAGAAAGACTGATGTTAGGTAAGAAAAATGAAGATAATTCCTATAGCTTTTGACTCCTACGGAGTTCGTAGTATGGCAACTATTGTGGAAACGGACGAGCATCGCATTTTTATAGATCCAAGCGTAGCACTAGCACCAAGAAGATTTGGAATAAGGCCAACAGAAATTGAAATTAGAGCGATGGAGTATTGCAGAAAAAATATAATAAACCTAAGCAAAAAGTGTGACATAATTTTCATATCCCACTATCACTATGATCATTTTCCAAGGCCCAAAGACACGGAGCTTTATGAAAACGTATTTACAGGTAAAATAGTTTTCGCAAAGGATCCTTATAATAATATCCATCCCTCAGGCGCGCGTCGTGGGAGGATATTTGAAAAAATTGTAAGAGAATTAGCTGAAGAAGTTCATTGGGCTGATAATACATCATTTGAAAATCTAACTTTTTCACCACCAGTTTGGCATGGTGCAGAAGGAAGTAAAGTTGGACGTGTAATAATGATAAAGATTGCTGATGAAACAAATTTCTCCTTTATTCATGCAAGTGATGCTCAGGGACTTGCCGACGAGCAAGCTCTTAGATGGGTTATGAATCAAAATCCCGATTTTCTAATTATAGATGGCTATCCCACTTATTTAGTCGGATCAAAGTTATCTCGTGAGGAGTTTAACATCGGTATGAGGAATATGAAATTACTTATAGAAAAGATAAACACCAAGGTCATAATTCTTGATCATCATATTCTTAGAGATTCTGAGTATAAGGCGAAAATATCCGATTTTTATGAACTTGCCCGTATAAAAAATAAAATAATATTTACCGCAGCAGAATATTTAGGCATGCCAAATTTGTTTTTAGAACCCTATAGGAGAGAAATTGCGAAAAAAGAGATTTTGGTAGATGTTGATAACTACTACAATATTTTGTCACTAAAACTTACTAACATAAGTAATAAGGAAACAAAAATATCAATATTTTGAAAATACTGTTTATTGA
>JAGGXT010000194.1 GCA_021162905.1 Candidatus Odinarchaeota archaeon
GAACTATTTGGCCTAACAAGTCATGTTTATATATTAACACATAATGACACGGATGGCGTTTGTAGTGGTGCTATAGCGCTAAGACATTTTAAGAAGGGCGAAATTTTCATAGGTCGGGCTGGTATGGTTCATGAAACAATAAAGCTATTCCGCGCGAAAAATAGAATTCTCGTCATTACAGATTTATCGATAAATAGACAATATTTTGAAGAAATAACATCACATTTAATAAGACTCAAGAAAAATGGTTGGAAGATCATCTGGCTGGATCATCATATTTGGGATCCTGATATTATTGAGGGGATTTCAAAAATTATTGATAAGTTACGAATTGACACTCGTTTTGTTGGTGGTGAACTTGCGTATCAAGAATTTGGAGATAACGATGAAGTTTCAAAAAAATTAGCAGAAATAGCTAGGGATGCCGATATGGTTATCAGAGATTTGGAATTAACAAGGCTCTATGTTAATGCGTTACGTGGATGCCGTTATGGAATAGTAAAGCATATGATCAAAACTCTTGCAAGGGGTATTTTTAGGGATAGTAAAATAGAAATGTGTGCGAAGAAGGGAGTGGAGAAAACTAAAAAATCGAGAGAGTATGCAAAAAATACATTAATCGAGGTCACTAATAGTGGAAGAAAGTTTGGATTAATTGATCTCAGAGGGAAACGTTTGAGTGGAGGGGAAGTTGCAAATGCTGCAATAGAGTTATATAATCTAGATTTTAGTGTTGTTATATATAGAAATAATAGATTATCGTTTTATGCAAAATCAGACTCTGGCATAAACTTATTGACAGTTGCTAAAAAACTTGGCGGAGGAGGGCATCCAACCGCCTGCGGTGCAACACTAAAGCTATCACTTAAAAGTAGAATCCTCTCTAAGATTCTGGGCCGATTTTATTACCCAAAAGAACTTAAAGAAGCAATAAGGTTAACAAAGGAACTTATGTAATTATTAAGAACTTTTGAGTTTCCTTATCTTTAGCTCCTTGATTTTTTCCATAACTTTATCAACAAAATCATCTATTTCTTTTTCATTAACGCCCTTCCTTTGAGCGATCTTCTTAACAACAAACTCGGTTTTCCAATATGCCTTATACTTTTCGTTTAATTCTTTCCATTTAATTCCTTTTAAGGCGTTAGAAATTTTTTCTGAAAATGGGAGTACACCCTCCAACATTAAAACTGCTATACTAGGATACCCTAAATATCCCTTATAGACAGATCCGCTGTCGGTAGAGTCTATCTTTAAGTTCTTTAGATCAACCCTAACAGTGTACTCTCGCTCTCCAGTAGAGCTAACGACTTTATACTCACCGTCATTAATTTTTGTTATCCTCTTATCAGCAATAGACCCTAATGCTTCAAGGATTTTAATTCTTGGGGGTAAACTCCAAATATCATTAGATACCATCATTTTTGCCCTCTATTTAATTTATTACTATTTTTATTTATTTCATATAGGTAAAAATATTTCTTTTTGACAGTATCAAAATCTTTAATAGCACAGTTAAGCATAAATAAAAACAAGGAATGAAGGTGATTCCATGTTTAAGCAACTAGTTCTGCCCGAAAATATTAGATCTGATCCAAAACGAATAAGTTACGAGTTTAAAGTTCATACTGCATTTAAATATTTAAGGAATCGTGATTTTCTTCATTATGGGTCTTCCTTCGTTCCAGAAATGATAGGTGCTCATACTTGGACTTTAGCTTGGGCATATATACGGGAGATTGATGATATAATAGATTATCCAAGCTATTCTTACGAGTTTAAGATGCAGATACTAAAAGGAGAAAAAGAAACAATAGAAGATGTTTTTGCGAATAGATTTGAATTTAAACCAAATATGCCTTTCAGATATATGTGGCTCGAACAGTTTTTAGATAACGTGAATAAGTATTATGATCCCTCTGTTCTAAATATAATTTGGGAGCTTTATCAAAGTGCTATCCGTGATGTTAATAGGCAGTTTAAAATACTATCACAAGACGAAATGTATACCCTTGTCTATCAAAAAGCAACTTGCTTTTTCAAACTATATTTCACATTAGGTCAATTCGATTTAGGAGAGTATCTTAATGAACTTGCTGACATGCTTGGACGTGGACTTGGAATACTAGATGACGCGCTGGACTTCGTAGCTGACTATAAAGCTGGGTATATTAATGTTACCAGGGAAGAGTTAAGAATACTCGGCATTGATGTCCCTCCAGAGGATGAAAAATTTGTTGATGAACTTATAAAGCGAGGATATTATACCTTAAAGAGTATTGAAGTTATGAAACTCTTTCTAAGAGCACGTGAAATTGCAAGGGAGATAAGAAACCCGATACTTAGAAACTTAATCCTTAGGTTAACAGAAATATTTGCTGCACCTATCCTCGAGGGTAGGTTCTTCCCCGGGCAGAGATACTTTTTCAAAGGGGAAAAAATCCTAAACAAGATATTGCCCTATAATGAACACGCTGCCTATAGAATAGGCCATAAGTTAATAGGTTATATTTTGAAAATTCCTCAAGTTTCTCCATCGTTATTTGATGCATTTCGTAGAGCTATGTTTACTGATGGAAAAGTAAATAGATTTATCACTCATCTTATACATCGTCAAATTCGTAAAAAGAAAGGCATAAAATTAAATCTTAGTTTTCTGAAAAATCTCTTATAAACTACTTTTTTATTTTCTATTTTTATTACATTCCTCTGCTAAAGTTTATAGTTCACGCATAGTCAAATTTATTAACTTAAAAATAAAATGTACTCTTGGCCAGGTATTATGCTCGATGACTGTAATTTACCCGGCTGAACGTA
>JAGGXT010000176.1 GCA_021162905.1 Candidatus Odinarchaeota archaeon
AACGCTGTATAAAGCGATCTTAGAAAATAAAAACCTAATTAACTATTTAGGTGAAGCTAAATTAAGAGAATTATTCATAGAGTTTCCTCCTCTTAGAGTTTTATTTCCTGAAAACATAGTTAAAATGCTTATTAAGAATATGGTAACACATTCAGACTATGCAGAGTTAAGTAAAATTATTAAGGAAAATAAAGAGCTCACAAAATATCTTGCATCTGAAGATATAGTAGATCTCATGATTCATGATGAAGAGATTTTTGATGTATTAGATAATGAAACTAAGGGAAAAATTATTGAGCTTCTATCTGAGAATAATGAAAAACTTCTTAGCTTGCCAGAAAGAGTTATTATGAAAATAGCACCTGCACTGCCAGTTGATTTAATTAGGCTTTTACTTAAGCATGACAAACTTATGATCATTAGAGTGATAAATAAAAACAAAGTTTTAGTTGAAAAGTTATCGCCGAATGATATCGAAGACTTAATTTTATTTTTAGTTGAGCAAAAAATGAAAGGCATGGTAAGTTTTGATCTATATTTTGAATCCATGGATATTCTGATTATGGGGTTAGAGCGTACGAATAGAATCAAAATTATTAACAGAATCATCGAAAATGGCGAGTTTGATATACTCACTGATGAGGATATACTTAACCAGGCAATGTATAGTGATAAACTTGTTTATTCAATTCTAGAAAAAATGGTAGAGGCAAAAAAACTGGATCTCTATAAAGATGCTTCAACGAAGCTCTTTTTCAGAATTCTTTCGAGAAGGGGATGGTATCTCACAGAAAAACTAATCGCAAAAGATCCTAAGTTAGTACGTGAGTTCTTTCTTAAACTAATATCATCTGAAAATACGAGGAATATAATAGAGTACCTTCCAGAATCATTTTTAGAAGATTTAATGAGATATATGGATACCAATTTAATAATTGATATAATGCCTTATCTCCCTTTGACGTTATCTGTTGCAATATATCGGAACTTTAAGGAAAGATATAAAAACCGATGGTTTGACACCCTAATGGAAAAAGTCGATGATAAACCAATAACTGCCAATATGAAATTTCTTGTCGCATTGTTTAATGAACCAACAATTAAAACTAAAGTTGCATTAGATCGGCTCGCTAAAATTGTTTATCATAAAGATTGCAGATTGATTGCAGAATATATTTTTGAAGGAAGAGAACTTAGCAAAAATAAGGCGATAAATCTGATAGAGAAATATCCTCAATTTGCACTATGGCTACGTGAAGATTTGGCAATTGAGTTGGTTGATTCCTTAGGTGATATCTTTAGCAAATATAAAGAAGTTCTGGATTATTTCTTATTGATGGGTGGTATAGTTTCAAAGAAAACATTAAGGTGGCTGGGTGCACAAGTAATATCTGAAAAAATAGATGCCAAGGTTGCAGCAAAACTAATTCTAAGCCGAGATAGACCATTTAATGCTAAAGTTTTTAGTAAAGTGAAAAAAGCTGAGGATTTCATGAAAGCTCTTGATGAATTAGGAGTGAATCTTTAGTGCAATGAACATTTTGATTTGGCGACTTTTAAGTATTTGGACTTAAGGTTAGTAGCCGAATATAAATTCCTTTATTCGCTGAATTATATCAAATTTGATGATTAGGATAACTGCAACTACAATAGCTGCCACACTTCCGGCAACTGTGAAAATCAAGCCCATATCTAACCCACTTGGAGGAGTTACTTCAGTATAGACAAATAATACATAACTAGCGTTATATACGCCTCTTGTTGTTGTAATCATTAATGTTGCCGTTAGGTTCTCATAAATTCCTACATTGTAAATTACCCAGACTGTTCTTTTGCTGGATAATGAAGTCCCGCTTAGGAGATTTGGAGTAAGTATAGTTCCGTTTTGTAAGATTAGTTTAACATTTTCTATTCCAGCAAAGTCAAGTTCTATTATTATTGTGATATTATAGATTCCGCTGGCTATACGAGAATTGTTTTCTGGTTCAAACTCTATGCTTATTAATTTTCCACTTGCAACAACATTTATGAATGCAACGAAAGTCGTTCTATGACCCATTTTATCAACAGCAATTAGTTTTATTACATTTTTTCCTAAATAAAGCGGAATTACATATGTAGTGAGGGTTGTATTTTTCAATATTATTTCATCATTTCTAATTAATGTATATGTGACCGGAGTAAGGTCAATGCAAGTCCAAGTCATCGGTAGCATGGGATTGTCTGCGGATGGTACATCTAATGAAGTATTATTGGTTTCTATAAGTGGGTTTGAGAACCAAACTTGTGGCGGTGTGGTATCTATAATTAATGTATAATTGTATATTGCTATGTTACCAGCAACATCTTGGATCTTAAGAGAAGCCGTATATTGTCCGTCATATTGGAATTGATAGACGGCAGTACCGTAATTTCCAACTGTAGTATTTACTAACTTATTCTCAATATAAAGTTCAACAGTTATCGGATACTGTTCACCAGTAATATTCCAGTATATTATTAAATGTTTACTATCAAAGTACATTTGCGAGAGATTTGTACTAATGTTAGCACTAATTACAGTGTCTATAGTTACTGTTATTATTAACTCAGCTTTATTATGCGCTCTGTCAAATGCAATAATTCTTACTAAATATGTTCCATCAAATCCAAACTGTACTGTCGTAATAAATTTGCTATTCGACGTATTCAAAAGTAATGCGCTATCAACATACACAAGTGAATAAGAATACTCAAAGTTATCTTGAATGATCGCTGAGATATTTATCGTTTTAACATTAGTTATAATTTCTGATGGTGTAGTTGTTAAAATACTCGGTGCCTGTAAGTCAAGTGTAAATAGCCATGTTAAGCTGGATTTTCGATTCAGCGCATCTTTAAATACTATAGTTATATTATAGTTGCCTTGGGAAGTTAAGTTCAGCTGATAATTGTTTTGAGTAACATCAATATTCTGAGGTGTGCCGTTTATATACAATACAATTTCACTTAGCGTTGGGTCTATTACTGACCACGA
>JAGGXT010000230.1 GCA_021162905.1 Candidatus Odinarchaeota archaeon
ATAAATATTCATTCATCTAAATTAAGATCGTTTATTCCTCTAGAAAGTTTGGCTAGTATACTTATGTTCATAGGTGCTGTTCTTGACCCTGTTGTATTTATCTATAGAGGAGTGTATCTTTATCTTCCAATAATAGATTCGCTAATCTTTTACACTTCCATTTTAATAATGTTTTTAACGTTTCTTTTCAGAAAGAGCATACTAATCCTTCCTCAAGAAGAATGAGTTGGATTTTGGAGTTAAGAGCTAAATCCTTATTTTAAATTAGATGATAAAAGTGATAAATTGATGAAGAGGATTATCTTCAATTTTCAGCAAGAGATATAATATCAAGCCTAATGATAATATAGTATATCACTATCATGAAAAATACCATCGTTATCAATATGTTTATAATAACATTAAAAGATAAAATAAATAGGGTTGAGTGTTATCATGGTAAATAGGCTTATGAGATTACCTGATGAAGTAATTTCTCACATTTTTAAAGAGCCTAGAAATATAATGATTAGGGGTTATGCAGGTGCTGGAAAGACTATCTTTGCTTTGAATATTTTTCAATACATACTTTCGAAAGGAGGTATCGCTTATTATCTTGTCACCATGATGTCGAAGAAAAAATTCCTCTCCATATTTCCTTGGCTTAAGGAGTATGAACGGTATATTTTAGATTTCGAGTCTCTTAAATTAGATTTAATGAAAAAACTTGGACTTCCTATTAGAGACTACGAGAGTGTAAGGGCTTTATTCTCTGAGATATCATCAGCAAAGAAGCATCCAAAGGTCTTCATAGTAGACTCTATTGACTACCTTAAGTACAAATTAGAAGTAAAAGAGAATGATATAACGTTAGAGGAGTTTTTGCTTCTATTCTCATCAGAGGAAAGAATTTCCCTAATTTTCCTTAAAGAAGAGCCAAATGAGTCGCCATTGGATTCCATGATGGATGATGTAATTACTTTAAAGAAAAAGTATATTCGTGGCAGAGTTTATCGTGAAATAATTTTTGACAGGATTTATGGAGAATTACTGCCAAAAAATGTATACCCATTTTCACTCATAGAACATAAATTTTATCACTTTAGAGAAATTTATCCTGTTCCTTCAATTTCAAAAATAGAGAAAAAAGAAATAAAGGGAGAGAAGGTTCCTACACTAATTCCAGAACTTGATAAAATTCTTAATGGTGGCTATCAGAGGGGAAGTATTAATCTGCTGTACGCTGGAAAGAACACGAGAAGATACTATCGGTGGATTGTTGTACCCTCGATGGCAAATCTTCTCCTGAATGAGATCCCAGTATTTATTTTACCATCTGCTGGGGCATCGTACTCTGATGTTGAGAGATGGATAATGCCTTTAGTTGGAAGGGAGCTTTTTGAAAAATATCTCTATATATTTCAACTACCTCCTGAGGATGTTTGGAAAAAGAACATTTTCAGACTGTCTGGAAAGTTGTTCATGGAAGATTATGATATTATCATGGATAATATTAAAGCTGTCCTAAAGAAGCTTAATTCAACCTTTTATGGTTTCTTTATAGGATCAGATATTTTAGAGAATGTCTATGGTGTTAATGAATTCAAAAGAACGTTTGGCTTTTTTGCTAGGGACCTAACAGTTACAAATGGTATTGTTTTCCTTATTTACAAGTACGGCCAAAAGACAGCTGATGTATTAGTCAATTTTGCAAATACGCATTTCCGAATCATTAACAAAAACGGTAATATTTTAGTTTATGGTGAGTCGCCAGTTACGCCATACTATGCTCTGGTCATTGATGATAAAGGGCATCCCAATCTAATCCCCATCAGATAGCACATGAATAATTCGATCAAGAACGCAAAAGTCTTATTAAGATATTTTGAGGTATTCATATTAGATACCGTATGAGAGTGTATTTCTTATATCTTATTGCAAAAAGGGTTGAAAGGATTAGAAAAGGACTACTAGCTTTATTTCTCATCGCTACAGCGGTAATCGATATTGTAATAACTTATCATGTGTATATGGAGTATCCAGCTGTATTTTTTAAGCACGAGGCAAACGTACTGTTTTTACGAATTACATATATGTTTGGAATAAATATTGCGATCTTGGTTGTCACATTGATTGATATGCTCTATTTAATTATCCTATACATTCTTCCTTATAGGGCCATCCGTACATTTGTTTTTCATAAGGCAACGCTACATCTACTTGGTCTTAATTGGCTTCTCATCATACAGTTTAATGTATTCATAATATTCATCAGTATTATCAACTTCACTTACAGCTCATTTGTCACAGCAATTCTTATAGTTTCGTTTATCACCGACGAAGAACTCTTCTCGGATCTCTGTAAGCTGGTTGAAAAATTTAGAAAAAATAAATAATGAACTAAGTTATTCTTTCCTTTCCAGTTCCTCAAGGGTCTTCCCCTTAGTTTCGATTCCGAGGATTAAAACTATAATACCCGCTACAAGATGGACCATGAAGAAAGCTATGAATGGTAAATATAGTCCACCAATTGTATAGAAGTACCCAGTAAGATAAGGGGCTACTATTCCTGCGATCCGACCACTACTTGCTGCAGTTCCTGATCCAGTTCCTCTGTAATCGGTTGGATACATCTCGGGAGTATATGTATAAAGGGCAGACCATGCTCCCAAGTTAAAGAATGCAATAATTATACTAGCAATCAGTACATAGAATGCACTATAACTAGTTATTGCAAGAAGTACGCAGCCTACACTTGCACCAACTAAGTAAAAGCCTAAAATAATCTTTCTGCCAAATTTATCCAGTGAAAGAGCTGCTGTGTAATACCCCGGAATTTGAGCTATTGTGACTATGATTGTCCAAAGAATTGCTTGTTCCTCCGAGAAAAATTTATCAGCATAAAATTTTGGAAGCCAAAGAAAGATTCCGTGGTACGTATAAACCAAGGCCATCCATAGAACTATTAACAATACAGTTCTCTTGAAGTACTCTCCTCTAAATAAATCTTTAAAATTAACTTTTACTTCTCTAATGAGAATATCTTCAGATCTAACTTCTTCATCTTTGCCAATAAAACCGTATTTCTTAAGAATGTCAATTGCTTCTTGAATCCTTTTCTTCTTTTCCAAGAATCTAATAGATTCTGGTAGTGTAAGTAAGACTAGTGGAACTAAAATTAAAGGTATTATCCCTACAAAGAATGTATATCGCCATCCCCAACTTGGAAGTACAAATAGCGACAGAAAGAGTCCAAGGAGTACACCCCAAACCCAAGCAGTTTCAACAAGACCTATCATTCTACCTCTGTATCTAGCTGGTGGATATTCAGAAACATATACCCCCGGGATTGGAAGTGCTCCACCCAGACCAATGCCAGCTATAGCACGAATAATTAATAATGATTCGTAATTCGGTGTTATCCCACAAAGAGCGGTGAATACGCTATAAATAATTAGCGCAAGAGCTAGCGTTTTTTTCCGTCCTATTCTATCTGCGATAAATCCAAATGTTATCGCTCCAAAAAACATGCCTATATATCCAGATGACCCGAGAATGCCCAACTCTATGTCTGTTAGATTAAACTCCCTTGCAATGGGGCGAAGAAGAACAGAAATTAGCATTACATCCATTGCGGTAAATGCATAAGCTAAGAAACTTATTAGAAATATCCAAATATGTATACTCATAAACTTACTTCTTTCTAAGAAATCGATTAATTTAAAAGACATGCCAATTCACCTTGTTAATAAACAATGTTTTGGTCCGACTCACGTTTTGTAATACTAAATATCTACATATATCTTACTGAAATAGGATACAGCTTTTTTATATTAAATATTTCAGCTTTTTTATGTGATTATTGCAGATAGATAAACAGTCTTAAAACGTAGCTTATTAATTCTTCAGTATCCTTTACTGAAGTTTAGCTATAAACTTTAACATTTATTAGCAGATGAGAAGGTAATTTAATCTATAGATATAGAATATCCACTACTCTTTATGGTCATTATATTTAGAAGAGAATAAAATAAAAATGAGAGATCATTCGACATTCCATCGAGGGCTTATTTTTATTCCAGCCCTCTCATAAACTTTCTCGGCTTGTATTTTTGCTCTTTTCAATATATCTTCTTCATCTAGAGTTAGCACTTTCTTGTTTTCTACAACAATCTTGCCATCAACAATCACAGTATCAACATCGTAGCCGTGAGCAGCGTACACTAAGTTACTTACTGGGTTTGTATATGGTGTTAAATGAGGTGCATGCATATCAATTAAAATTATATCTGCTTTTTTCCCTACTTCAATGCTTCCTATTTCATTTTCTAAACCCATTGCCTTGGCTCCATTTATTGTAGCCATTTCAATTACAGTTTCCGCAGGCATTACTTTGGGATCCATAATTCTAACTTTATGAATTATGGCTGCAAGTTTCATCTCTCTGATCATATCATAGCTATTATTACTAGGTCCGCCATCACAACCAAGTCCCACGTTAACACCAGCATTTAACATTTCAGGTATTGGTGCTATGCCGCTAGCAAGCTTCAGATTGCTAGATGGATTATGACTTACATGAGTTTCAGTTTCCGCCAACCTTTTTATATCTTCATCTTTCATCCAGACGGCATGCGCTATAACGACATCCGGACCCAGCATTCCTACCCATTCTGCAAACTCTGTAAGCCCCATATTGAAAGTTTTCTTCAAATATCTTACATCATCTACTACTTCACCTAAGTGATAGGTTATTCTCATTTTGTGCTCATTTGCTAATTGCCTTATTTCTCGATATGTTTCCGGGGAAACAGCTCCAACAGAGCGAGGACCAAACCAGACATGAATCCGGCCATTTGCCGCATCATCCCATTTCTTGTGCATATCCAAAGCTTCTTTTATGGTTGCTTCCTTTTCTTCAACCATACCAGGGTACATTATACTTTCCGAGTCTGCATACCCTGTGGAATCCATAACTATCTTACTTAAACCAGCACGAATACCAGACTTTTCAACAACTTGAGCTATACCATCAAATCCGTATCTCCCTGCAATCATTACTTCTAAAAATGTTGTTGTTCCCGTTCTTAACATCTCCAATATGCATAGTTCAGCACTTGTGCGTCCATCTTCCGCGGTATAATTTCCTTGAAGAACCCATACACGATCTTTCAGCCACGTAACAAGAGATACATCGTCAGCGCATCCTCTTATCATTGCTTGTGCAAGGTGTACATGCGTATCGATAAGTCCTGGCATTACAATTTTTTCACTTGCATCGATTTCAATGTCAGCTTTATATTCCTTAATTAGTTCCTCCGTTTTTCCAACACCTACAATTCTATTTCCTTCTATAGCAACAGCCCCATCCTTTATAATTCGCCTATTCTTATCAACCGTTATTACATACCCATTTTTTATTAAAATGTCAGTCATAATAATATCACCTTTGGTGAGGATTTTTCCTCATAAATTAAAAAGACAGATATTATAATTACTATCCAACAAAATATAAACTTAATTTGACAACATTCTTTAATATAGACATATTTATACAATATTAATTCTAAATTTCCTTAGATCAGTGCAATTATAATGCCTAAATCGTGTGATTAACGAATTTATTTATGAGTAAGTATGTTGATATTTTGAGCTTGTTTAAATAAAAGAAAGATAGATAATATATTTAGCGATTTTGAGGTTGTTGATATTGCTTCCAGAAGCTGTATTAAAAGAAGAAAAGAAAGAGTTAGCTTTTGTTGGTAAAAAAATTCCTAGAGTTGACGCAAAAGAAAAAGTTAGTGGTCGACCGATATACGTAAGAGATTTGGCTCCTAAAGTATGTTATCACGCCAAAATTGTTAGAAGTATAAGACCTCATGCAAGAATAAAAAATATAGACGTATCCGAGGTTCTTAAAATTCCAGGAGTTATAGATGTTATAACAGCTGATGACATCCCTGGAACTAATTTTGTTGATGCTATAATTCCAGATAAGCCTTTTCTCGCAAAAGATGAGGTTAATTATGTTGGTGAGGAAATAGCTATTGTTGTCGCTATTGATAAAGAAACTGCCGAATTAGCAGCAAAAAAGGTAAAGGTAGAATACGAGGATCTTCCTTTCGAAATAGATTTTGATATCGATAAAATCGAACCAAATAGGATAATCTGCGATTCACGTATTGAGAAAGGTGACGTTGAGAAAGGGTTTAAAGAAGCAGCATATGTCATTGAAGAAACCTTTGAAACCGGAGCTCAAGAACATGCATATATAGAACCACAAGGGGTTTTTGCAGATGCAAGTGGTGATATTATCGAAGTTAAAGCAGCAACACAATGCCCCTATTATGTTCAGAAAAAAATGTAAGCAAAATACTAGGAGTTCCTCTTCATAAAGTAAAAGTTACTGCAACAATGGTTGGGGGCGGATTTGGCGGAAAAGAGGAAGATCCCTCATGGATAGCAGCTTTATGTGCCTTAGCATCGTATAAGGTAGGCCGTCCTGTTATTTTGGATTATGATAGAGAGGAAGATATGTTATCAACAACTAAAAGACATCCCAGCAAAATAAGAATTAAGATTGGTGTGGATGGGGAAGGTAAATTCACAGCAATAGAGGCAAAAGTAGTTCTTGATGGTGGTGCATATGGTACAATAACACCCGCAGTTCTTTTCCTAGCAGTTCAAGTAGTCTCGGGACCATATAAATGGCCTAATGTCAAAATATATGGTGCGGCAGTAAAAACAAATAGACCCCCATCTGGTGCATTCAGAGGATTTGGAGCTCCACAAGCTGTGTTTGCTATCGAAAGTGCAATTGATATATTAGCAGAGAAAATGGGAATAAATCCTATTCAATTAAGAATGATAAATGGTTTAGAAGGTGGGAGTGAAACTGTAACTACTCAAAAATTAGGCGATGACGTCGGGTTTAAAGAGTCCTTAGAAATTGCAGATAAAATGTCAGAGTTTAGTCGTAAGAGAGAATTATATACTAAATATAACGAAGGAAGGGTTATCAAAAAGGGTATAGGCTTAGCTGGCGCATGGACTATCATAGGTCTCGGCCCTGGAGGGTACCCTGAAGACAGAGGGATAGTTTATGTTCAATTTACTATAGATGGAAGGTTAGTAGTTAATGTTGGAGTTACGGAAATGGGTCAAGGCTCATTAACAGTCATTAAGCAAATGGCTGCGGAGATTTTTGGGATGAAACTTGAAGACGTAGAAGTAATAATTGGTGATACTCTAGCTTTGCTTGATACGGGACCAACAGTGGCTTCAAGAACAACTTTTGTTATAGGTAATGCACTAAGAGATGCAGCAAGAAAGCTTAAACCGATAATTTTTGAAACGGCACTTGAAATTTCTGAAAAAATATCTGAGCCGCTAGAGATAAGAGATAGCATGGTATTTTCACATGATAAAAGTGTGAGCGTTCCTATTTCAGAAATTACTCGTTATGCGTACACAAAACATAAAATGCTTACAGCAATTGGTTGGTATTCACCACCGAGAACATACATTAATGAGAAGGGTCTCGGAGAACCATTTTACGCATATATATCTGCAACCCATGTAGCTGAGGTGGAAGTAGATACCGAAACTGGTGCCGTAAAAGTCCTAAATGTATGGGCTGTTCATGATTCAGGAAAAATTATAAATCCTGTCACAGCTTCTGGGCAGGTAGAAGGTGGAATTGTACAGGGAATGGGCTTGGCTCTATTTGAAAAATTTGTATACGAGAATGGAAAAATGATAAACAATAACTTTACCGATTATCTCATACCAACAATAAAGGATGCCCCAAATATACATGTTAGGTTTGTCGAGAAAACATCACCAGAAGGTCCCTTTGGAGCGAAAGGAATAGGTGAAATCCCCTTGGTGGCATCAATACCTGCAATAATTAATGCTATAAGTCATGCTATAGGAAGGAGAATTAAAAAAATACCTGCAACCTATGAAGATATATATTTTCTTTGCAGGGCAAATAAGAAATAAGAGTAATTGAATTTTTCCTCCTAACCATTTATTCTGAATTTAAGAATGGTATCTCTCCAATCTCAATTTATTAGTAAAGGTATCTTAAAAAGAAAGGAGATTATTGCTTGTATTAGAATAAGATCTTTCTCTATTAAGTATTAGGGAACATTTGCTAATTTATAGTCTGGAGGATACTTTATTTGGAAAGAATACTCTATTACTTTCTTAGAGTTAGGATCAAGCGAAAGTTTCCATTTAACTATATTAAGCTTGTCAATCTCTGGCTTTTCAGATACGTTTTCTAGCGATATTTCAATCTCTGGATCCTTTGCAACGGGTAATCTATCAAGTACCTCAATTTCAATCTTCTCATTTTTATGGTTAAAAATCGTTAGCTGATAAGTGTATCTGATAAAGGCCTTGTCTCTTATGATACCTTGTTTTTCTTCCTTCCGCTCTATCATTTTCTTTTTAACCTCTATATCACCATCTATAGTAACAGCCAACTTAACTTCTTGCTTTGGATAAATATATCCTAAATTCACTCTGTTAACCAAGTTTGGGCCCTTAAAAATCCTGTAAAGCCCTGGAAGCAAAACTAAGTCTCCATTTGTAAATTCTAACATTTCTAAGGTCCCACTCATCGTGAATGCATCCCAGTAATAATATCTTTTAGGAGTAATTTTTAAGATTGTTAGGAGTGCTTGAGCAGGTTCATTAGGCTCTATAGTGATAGGCTCTTTTAATTCGTATATTAAATCCTCCTCAACCTTCACCTCTGCCTCCTCATATGCCTTTTCTAATTCTATAGCTTCTTCCATAGCTTCTGGCAGAGGAGCTTTCAAATGGACTCTTGGAGCATACGCAACCTTTACCATTTCTCTTTTGTATATGTACCATGGGCTTGGCTCAATATATCGTGCTGGTCTAATAGATCTTGCAACAACCATAGTCTTCTTTGGAGACCACACTATATTACTTTCTTGGTTTATTTCAGCGAATACTTGTAATTCTCCTGAATCATCATTTAAAATCAAATCGTATGTACTCTTCCACCTAACAAGGGGTGTGAAATAAAGTAATTGAAAATCAAAATCTCCTTCTTTTGAAGATGTGCCATTTATTGTGAGAGACCCGACATCAATAAGCTTTGCTTTTACATCAAGAGCACTTTGAAGCTCCTTTATTTTCCTATCAATATCTTCTAATTCTTTTTGCTTAAGAGTAAGTTCCTCAAGCAAGGTAAGATGTCTTTTACCAATAAATGATAATAAATCTTCAAATTTCTCCTTACTGGCTTTATCATAAAGAATTGCAATTGATGAAGATTTGAAAGTAGTCTCTAAAGATTTTTCAAGAGCTTCAACTCGAGCCTTTATTGAAACTATCGCATTCTCTACTTTCTTCTTCTCCATTTTTAGTTGCTCTAATTTATCAATAAGCTTTTTCTTCTCATCGCTTGACAACTCAACTCTTGGTGCCTTTAAAGGCATAAAAGAAACGTTAAAAACTTTAATTTCTGGTGAAGCAAAAACTCTGACCGATGACTCATCAATATCGTGTTCTATATTTTTGACTTTTATTTCAAAACGCCCTTTGCCTAAAGATGTACTAAAAGAACGAAGTATGTAAGCTCCATTTGTATAGATCCTTAGCTCGTCAATAGAAGAGCTCCTAACTTCATAAACATTTCTGCTTTCCACAACGAATCCCTCAAAAAGAATTAATTAGTATAAAGTATTAAGA
>JAGGXT010000275.1 GCA_021162905.1 Candidatus Odinarchaeota archaeon
GTACTTAATTAATTCTACCTGATGAAGAATCGATAGCCATTTTTCTATTCTCTCCTTTTTCTGTCTAAAAGATGCCCCTTCAATTTGGCCACTTAAAACTTCAATAAGATTATTCTTAGAAAACCTACGTTGTTTAATAATCTCCAGAAAATTGAATAATCTCCTATCAATTTCAAATATTACAGCTCTCCAGCACCTTTCATACAATTCATTATCAAATTGATTCTCGATAATAAGCTTGCCATTTGCACTTGGTTTAATAATATCTCCAAAACCTATTATAAGTCCTAGATATCGCAACGAAGGGATTACCATACCCCTGAATATACTCTTTTCCCGATGTTCTAAGGTTTTGTTATCTGTGTTAGGATACAATTCTAATACGCAATCTCTCTGCTTCTCTCTATGATACGCAAATTTATCAAAACATTCTAAACACTTCGTGAGTTTTTGAATCCGATATTCTTTTATAAGAGGTATTTTTCTATTCATTCTCCCACCTCTAAATTCAAACCATCTTGGATACAAATCTCTTTAAATCTGCAATATTCACAATGTTCTCTTTCGTTTGTTTGTGGCAGATAAGGTTTTTGTGGATTAGAAATTATAGCATATGCCTCGTCTCTCTTTGCTAAAAATTCACTTCTTAAATAATCATCAATGGGAAAGATATACACTTGGGCAAAAGTTATTGATTTTCTAAATAAACTCGGATTTCTCGTAGGAAAGAAATATATGATACCCCAATTAATGTAATTACTTTTTCCTTTTACATTCTCATACGCAAGAGCATAACCTGCGCAGGTAAGTTGAAAATGAGGCTTAAATTTAATACCTGTTTTTATATCACCTACAATTCCATATTCTGGGATGATAAAATCAGGAGTGGCTGGTAAGTTTATTCCTATTTGTTTTATTTTATCTAAATTATCTTGTGGATTAACATCGATCTTTGCTTCATTACCTGTAAGTATATTGAGTTTCGTAATAGACATCTTATCTCGTAATATATTGTTAAGATAATTTAACGCAACTTCTGCTCTACCATTGCTTTTTAGCAGTTTTTCCAACCACTCTGTATTGCCTTTTTCTTTAGGATATACTTCTTCTAATTCTTCTAATCTCCTAATCTTTTTTTTAATATCATTGCTATTCATATAGCTCATATGTTTTTCCTCAGAGATTTCTATGATGCTTCTATATGTAGTTTTTAAAGTCTTTATGATCTTGTAAATAAAATGCATTTTTTCCTTCCGATTGAAGTTTTCAGATTTTACTATATTTAATATATATTCTTCTACAAAATTTCCTGCTTTTGAGCCCCAAGTATCTTCTCCCTTTCTAAATTTTTTAGACAATCTTCCGATCCCTTTCCTAAAATATAAATCCCTCCTCGTAGGGCAATATCTATCCGCAATATCACTCACAGACAAGGGCTTTATTTTTTCTTCAGCAATTTTCCAAGCAAATTCTCCTGTAATAAAGGTGTCTTTGTTATAACCTCTCAATTTAATGTTCTTTACAATCTCACCAAGTTCTTGGTCAGGTCTTGTGAGATTCCACATTACAATTACTTGGAACATGCTTCACTCCTCTTTTGGAATATCATTACATACTCTTCTTTAATTAATCCACCACTTCCATTCCGCCTGGTTAACATACTTCTCGATTTTATTGTGTCTTTTAATATTACCAATTCTCTGAAACCTTCATTGATAATGATGTCTGCTAATAATCTGTAAGTACCAATCCACTCTCCCAGCACTTTATTATCTCCAACTACCAATATCATATAACCCTGATTTTTAAGAACTCTATCTAATTCTCTAACTACTTCTATCATATTTTTGAAATAGAAGTAAACGGCTAATGCTCTTTCTCTTGATTTATAAAGTGTTTTTTTTACCAACTCATCTATATTTTTGTATCCTAATTTTTCAATATCAGAAACTTTTATCCTTTCTGTTCCAATGGACTTTTTCTCTAACTCATTAATTTTTTCTATACTGTATCCTAACCACAAAAGCTCTAATTTTGATGTCCTTATATACTTTTGCGCCGTTAAGTAAGGCGGAGATGTAAATATTATATCAACACTATCTGATGGTAAATTACAGGAATTACTTTTATCAATAACTCCTCGTTGTAATAGAGTGCCTTTTTTAATTTCCCTTGCATCATCCCATATTATTTTACCTTTAACAGAATTATCTCTAAGCACATCAAAAACTGCATCCAGTTTTTTGCGATTAATTAAAACTTCCTCTTCAAAGATACTCCATAAATCAGGTGATTCGGCTCTTTCTAAATGCTCTTTTAACTTATTAAACTTTGGTGTATTCTTGTATTTCTCCAACCTTAATACTACCGGAGGAGGTATGTACGGATCAGCTTTTGATATTTTTCTTATAATACCAGAAAAACATAGCCAGAAGAAGTCCTTGACATCTTTTTCAATTTCAAGACTTTGTATTGTATACCTTAGTTTTGCTAATTTGTTAATTGCATCTTGGGAAAACCACATATTTATATTGTCGTATGGAGAAATAAATTCATCAGTATGTATTGATTTAGAATGGTATATCTTATGAAGTTCTTTCATATATTCAGGTACAAGACTCGTATCAAAAACAGTAATTTTTACCTTAGAAATTAGACGGCCTATAGGATTTATTTCTATTCCCAAACACTCTCTTTGAACATATGAATTTATTAATGCTTCCAATAAAATGGTCCCACTTCCCGCAAATGGGTCTAACAGGACACTATTCATTATTTGAAGTTCTGGAAGTGAAAGAATGTATCTCGGTATGTACGGATATATCCTTCCAGGATAAAAGTGAACGTAATGATGATTTATATTATTATTGCTATTTACATCCTCCAATGAATTATATGCATTTTTAAAATCGAAATTTATCGGCTTTCTTCCGTTATTCTGATATATCTTTGCTAATTCATACAGCCCCTTGCTTTTCATATTTCACACCTTATGTCCGCCATTTCATATAACTTGGTTATATCTGCACTCTTGGTGCTGATATGATTCCATTTTGGGGTAATATCTGCACTTCTTGCAGATATACTTCCTCTGGAAGAACTAACAAAATCTTTTGATTTTATTGTCACCTCTCACCTCCTTTCTTCCAGAAAC
>JAGGXT010000349.1 GCA_021162905.1 Candidatus Odinarchaeota archaeon
TTCAATCTATACCATTATATCATTTCTGATACTTTTATTTGGCATTTATCTATTTTTGTTACATAATGAGAAAATGCAGATATTTAGTACTTTATTTTCACTTTTACTGATTCTGTCTTTTATATCTGATATGTTATCAATAATGTTTTTTGCGCTAACTCCTTTCTTAGCAATGCTATCAGGAATTCTTTTTTCAATAGCATGGCTTGCTAAGTTCATTGGAAGAGATGTACATTTCATACTATATAACGTAAAGCATTAATTTGTTAAAAAGAAAAACATAAATACGGAATTTATTTCAAAACAAGCATAGTTATTCATTACTTAACTGAAAAATGGTCGATGATTATGCAAAAGTATGTATACAAGGTAGCTCTTGTTGGATCTACACATGTTGGAAAAACAACTTTGCAGCAAAGGGTTGTAAAAGGGAAATTCTTTGAACATTTAGAAAGGACAGTGGGTGTGACTTTTGAAGCTAAATCATTTATAAAAGATAATAGACAAATAATTTTACAAATTTGGGATTTTGGTGGGCAACTACAATATGAAAGAATAGCAGAACTGCTTATAAGTGGGAGCAAAGCTGTATTTTATGTTTTTGACTTAACAAGGCCTACAACCTTGATAGAGCTTGATAATATTTGGATACCGCTAGGAAAAAAATTAGGTAGCCCAGATGGGATATACGTTTTAGTAGGAAACAAAGCTGATCTGCCTAAAAGAGTTTTATCCGAGCAAATAAAAAAAGTTGCATCAAAATATAATTTACCATACTATGAGACTAGTGCTAAAACAGGTCAGGGATTGAATGAGCTTTTTGATTATGTTATAAATAAATTAATAACAATAAAGACGAGCCGGGTTTTTGAAGCTAAGTTTTAAGGATGTGATTTAATGTTAATAATTATTAAAATAATTTTTCTAATTTTCATAGGTTTATTTGTTGGCTTTATTGGTGGACTTGTAGGGCTCGGTGGTGGTTTTCTCTTTGTTCCAATTTTCTATTTAGTACTTGGTCTCGATATAAAACAATGTATAGGTACATCTCTTTTTATAATTCCCTTCCTTTCTATTTCTGCAGCATACTCTCACTTTAAGCAAAGGTTAATTGACTTTAAAACGGCTTTGATCTTTGAGATCAGTACAATTCCTGGTGCAGTTGTAGGTGCGTATCTTACTATAATAATCCCTAATTATTTTCTGAAAGTACTATTTGGTGTAATTTTAAGTTTAGGGGCTTACAAACTTCTAAAAAAAAAGGAAAAAGAAAATCCTATAAATAAATGGGATGAAAGTAGTATATGTTCAAATAATTATAAAACCCCTAATCGATTGAATATGAAGAGACAAATTGTAACATCTGATGGAACAATTTTCACATATGATATCAACATTCTAAAACTACTATTTTTAGGAATTATAGCTGGTTTGGTATCTGGAATGGCAGGGGTTGGTGGAGGTATAATTAAGGTCCCTGCTTTGATTCTGCTACTAGGAGTTCCTCCTCATGTTGCAATAGCAACATCATCTTTTATGATTGTTTTTACCGCAACATCTGCTGCTCTAACTCATTTTCTTATAGGCAATGTTGTTGTTGATGTTGCAGAGTATTGTATAATTGGTGCTTTGATAGGTGCTCAACTTGGCTCAAAAACAGCTCACAGAGTCGATCAAAGGAAACTTAGAACAATAATAGGTATAATATTACTCATAGTATCTGTGAGGTTCATTTTAGAAAATGTGATTTATATTATTGTTCCTTAAGCAATTCAGATGTTTTTTCTTTATTTTTTGCCATTATTAATTCTGTTAGCCTTTTCTCGATATTTTGCAGTCTATTTTCAATTCCATTGATTTTTTCCTCTATCTTTGCAATTCGAATTGAAATATCATCGATAGTTTCCGTGGGTTTCTTAAAACCAAGAACATCATAAATTGCGTTTTCTAAATACTTTAAAACAATAGGTCTGTAGGCGGGATCTATTGCAATTGTTGGTAGAGTTTTAATACCCATAATCTCTTCGATTGTATCTGGTGAAAGAGCCTCTAAGAGATCTTGCTTATTTGCAATAACATATATGGCCTTTGCATTTATATGTTCTTTAAGACTTTCCAATAATTTTTTAGTCCTTAAAACATTATCTAATGTCGAATCAGTGACTACAAACATTATATCTGTAGATCTAAGAAAAAAGGGCCAAGATTTTTGATACATCTCTTGTCCTGGGAAATCCCATATTGATAGCTTCATACCTTTAACATTAACGATCTCAATTCTAGGAGCACTTATTGTAGGTTGATAAACCTTAGGTATTTCTTCCCCAAGTATTAATTTTCTTAACGTCGATTTTCCAACATTTGCTTCTCCTATAAAAACAATTTTAACAATAGGCTCCTCAACAATATCATCGATATCTCTTTCACTTATTGCATCTCCCTTCTCGGCAAATTTCTGATGAAGTTTATTTAAAATGACATTCAACACAGGGGTTGGTGTTTCTAAATCAGCATATATAACAATAAGAACATCTTTCCTTAAAAATGCAAACTTTCTATTCTTCATCACAACTTCTCTTATTTCTTCAGACGCAACTTCAGATGCAAAAGTAGATAATGCCTCCAGCATCCCCCCTATCATAGTTTCATCTACTTTCATTTTTTCATAAATCCTAACAATTATTGGAACGCCACTTCTTAAGATCCAAATCCCAAAAATCAAAATAGATCACCTTAATAAAGTATTATTAAGAAATCTTAGAACTTATTTTGATAATTAGTGCGTTAGCAAAATCTTATTTTCCAAATCTTTCTATATAATCATTAACTATTTAAATTATACGGGATTGCAAGACTATGGCACTCGATCAAAAGTTAGTGAATTATCCTTAAATTGAGTTTTTGTTCAATAATCTTTAAATATTATTCTGCGTCAATTAATAATGTGCTTGTGTGGGCATGTGCTGGAAAGTAGTGGGACGATGCTATAAACCTTGCGATGATGCAGATGACTCCCGCTACCTTTCCACTAACTCTTTTTCAAGTGCCAAGACTATTAACTATGAACAATAGTCGTTAAAATTCGACGATTTCAGCTCTTTTTTCTTTCAGGTTAAATATCGCATATGTTCTTCTTCCTGTTAAGTATCCAGAGACCTCTCCCGGATTTATAATTAGAGTATCGTTAATAGTTTTAATTTCTGCGAAATGTGTATGTCCATATAATATTACATCATAGTCATTAGATTTTGCCATGCTGTAAACAATTTTTTTAGTTAAGTCTACACCATTGAAACCGTGCATGAAAAATATTACCCTATCCTCGATTTCTATTATACTTGGTGTATTGTAAATTTTCGCGCCTATAGAGCTAAATCTATTAGCTAGTGTAAAAACATCACCATCATTATTTCCAAAAGTTATGTTAAGTATTTTTCCTATGGGCTTAAACTCTTTTACTACGAAAGGAGATATTACATCCCCACAATGAAACACTATATCTACTTCCATATTTAATAATTTTTCAACCACTTCCTTTATTGCGCTAACATTATCATGCGTATCCGATATAACTCCTATTTTCATTCACTTCACCTCTAAGTGATAATGATTAAACCAACATTTTATTAGTAATCACTATTTTAATACTTATGTATAATGTTCTTGTGTATAATTGGTGCATAAACAATGTATCTTGAGGATATGACATGGGTCGAAGTAAATGAATATGCGCAAAAAAAGTGTTGTAGGGCAATTATGGTCCCGATAGGAGCTTATGAAGAGCACGGGCCACATTTGCCCATTAAGACAGATATTTTTATATCGACCAAGATATGTGAAATAGTTGCTGAAAAATTAGATTTACCAGTAGCTCCTCCTATCGGCTTTGGTCTTTGTAGATCAACTCGTGAATTCCCTGGTACATTTTCATTTGAAATTTCTACATTTCTTTCACTTCTAGTAGATTATTTCTCGAATTTGATTAACTTTGGCTTTTCTAAGTTCTTCATAGTAACTTGGCATACTGGAAAGTTGCATTTATGTATTTTAAGAGAATCTATTTTAAAAAGTATGGAAAGGTGGCTGAATAGAAATCTTTCGTTTTACCTCTTTACTGCAAACGACCTATTGCAAGAAATCCCTAAAGATATTAATGAAAATCTGGTTCACGGGGGAAGAATAGAAACTTCGATAATGCTTTACTTAGATAGAAAAAGTGTGAAGTTAGAATTTTTAAAAGATTCGTTGGATTGCAGTACAGATATAGATAACCATTTAGTATTACGATCTTGGCGTAAATATATACCTGAAGGATATAAGGGCAATCCGTTAGCTGCGTCATACGATGAAGGTAATTACCTTTTTAACAAAATTGTTAAATACGTCGAAAATGAGATAAGGAAAAGAATCAGTAGTGATAACTCATGAGTGAGAAATTGAAATTCTTAGTCCAGGAGTGGATAACGTTTGAAAGAGAGAGTTTCATAAGTGCGACTGCAAACTTCAGCTACAGCTCTCTATTGTCACTTACTAAACAAGAAGTAATAGAATGGGCTTATAATACACGCGATGATCTACTTTCAAAAAGGTTAGATTTGTGTTCGTCAATTAAGTTATTTTTTATAGATAACATAAAATCTCTCTCTCGAGGCTCAAAAGCAAAAATGGTTAGGGGCATATTAAAGCTCTTAGAGGAAATTGAGCGGCTAATTACTTCAGAATTTGATTCATTAACTAATGTAATATCGATGTTAGAAAGCGGAGAACCTCTCGAATCATATGATGTAAAAGCACAAATAGAAAATTTAGGCCTCTGTGAAAATAAAATAAGGAAATATTTATCTCAGTTTTATCATTATGTTCAAAATTTCTTTTAGAGAAATTTAAATTTGTGCAACAACAATATTTTTTAACCATGTAAGAAATAATAAGAACGATTTATTATATCATGTGTGTTATATGAATTAGAGGATTATAATGCTGTTATTGCTGGTGATTCCATGAAAAGAGCTTCTCTCATGATATTACTAATCATCTTAATGATGATCACATTTAATATGCCACTGATTGTCATCTCTACACCTGAAAACCAAATTGAAGTTAAAGTAGGCGAGTTTTGGAGAACCGATCTGTCGTATCCTGTTCTTGCTACTTTTATAGAGGACTTTAATGGGGACGATATTCCAGACATTTTATTGTTTACTTTAAGAAAAATATATCTACTGGATTATCTTTCAAATGTTACTTTATCTATGGAGTTTGATGAAAATATATGGGCATATTATCTAGGCAACATGGACAACGATACTATACCAGAAATTATCCTATCAACAGAGACTGGATACTTATATTTACTAAAAATAACCAGTAGTAAAATAAAAACGCTATGGAAAACAAAAATTGGATTTGGTAGCCCTGCATATGATTACGAAATTCTAGATATAGATGGAGATGGTGTCGTAGAGATAGCTGCTGCTGCAAGAAACTATCGTGTATACATGTATCTTAACAATGGATCTCAGATCGTCGAACAACCAGTTACGACCGAATATGTACACCTCGCTAGTGTCGATGTTCAACATGATGGTGATCAAGAGTTGATAATAGCCACAGAAGACTCAAATATTTATTATCTTGATGGCGGAAATATGTATCTCTGGTTTACAAGGCCTGGAATATCATTTTATGACATAATAGCAGATGACTTGGATTCTGATGGAACTAAGGAGGTTTATTCTATTGCATCTGATGGAGCTCTACGTGCACACAGATTTACAGGCGGTGTCTTATGGTCTGAGAACTTAGGTTATATTCCCTATCATTTATTCTCCAGAGATGTAGATAATGATGGGTTTAAAGAAATTATTGTATATGGAGAACGTAGCTTCTCTGTTATTAGATATGATGGTACTCTTATGTGGAATATTTCATTAAATATTGATGAATCTATAGTCTCTGTTACAACTTTAAATATGGATTTTGATGACGCTCTAGAGTTCATTGTGCTAACCTCTAATAACATGTTATACTTATTTGATGGTAATACGTTAATCTCTTCATATTCGATTGTAGGCTTAGGAAAAGCTACTAGTATGGCTGTAGGAAATTTTGATGCTAACTATGATGACGTACTTAGTGAAATAATCATAGGTACACTAGCGGGAAATGTTCTCGTGCTAGGATTCGACGTTGATGGTGATGGCTTATTATCAATAGAGGAAAACATAATGTATCACACAGATCCACTTAAAAAAGATTCGGATGGTGATGAGATAAATGATTATGACGAGATAACACAAAATACAGATCCTTTAAATCCCGATACAGATGGAGATGGAATAATAGATGGATTTGATATATTTAATGGCCTTAACGACTACTATATTTATTCATTAATATTAGTTCTTCTGATTGGAATACCTAGTGTAGGAATCCTTCGCATTCGAAGAAGGCAAGAAGTGTAGTTTATTCCTTTTTCTCAACATTTTCTAGTTCATTTAAGATCATTCTTTCTATATCATTCCAAAATCTCAATGCACCTTTCTTCTCTAGCTCTTCTTTTATTTTGTAATTTTTCCTTATCATTTTTTCACCTTTATAGGTATATAAAGAGAAGAGCTCCTACTGCTGCGCCAAAGAGAGAACTAAGCAGATTAACCATATCATTATTCAGCCATTTGATCCCTCTAATATGCCTTGTTTTATTACCGCAAGAATGTATCCTTTTCTCAGTCTCTTTCATGCAGTGATCACAGTAGAACATAGCTTGTACAGTGGCTCCTAGAAAACTATCCATTATACATCCTAAAAAGCCACTAAGCAACGCAACGATAACTAACCATGTCAATTTATTAAATACAAAATAACCAGTTGTTACAGTAATCCATAAGCCTCTTGCTATGAGAGCTACTAGTCCTACAATTAATGCACCAAGAATTGAGGCAAATGTTCCAATTTTAGTAATGCCCCCGCTAGTTCCTGGCTCTACCTTCTTAAGTGTTGTTATTAACCTTGGACTAGATTTGCTTAAAATACCTATTTCTGTGCCCCATGTATCTGCAGTTACAGTAGCCACTGCACCAATGAATGCTGCAAAGAAAATATCCGAGGTTATAAAATTTTCAGTAATTGCTAATAACATTGGTATTAATCCATTTGCTACAACTTGAAATGCGTCTCTAGTACCTCCCTTTTCAAACTTCTCCGCTACAAGTTTATTCTTTATATTTTTCTTGTATTTCGTTACAAAGCTTGATGTGAAGAGAAACGTAACTAATAAGAGAAACCATGTCTTCCCGCCGAATGCCATTGTTATAACTCCAATTATAAAAGCTGCTATAACTCCATCCTTAGTTAAAAGTTTCTTTTTTATAGCTAAAATTGCTAAGATAGTTGACAGTATAATTCCTAATAGCAAATTTTCAATAGTAAACATCTATGCCACCTTATATTAACACTATTAGTTTGTTACGATTCTAAAGCTTTCTAACGCTTGAAACAAGACAAAAGAAACGATAGTAATAAATATTTACTACTCTTTTTGAATCTTGTACACATTTACTATTTATTTTTTATTTAAATAAATATAAAAAGTTATAAAAGATAATTAAACCGAACTAGTAGAGGTGTGTATATTGAAAGCTGCTATTTTAACAGAAAAGGGAATTATCGTAAAGAATGTGCCTAAACCGAATATCTCGAATACTGATGTATTAATTCGTGTAAAATCCGTTGGAATTTGTGGTACCGATATAGCTATTTACAAAGGTACTTACAAGAAAAATCTTCCGTTAATTTTAGGCCATGAGTTCTCTGGTGTTGTGGAAGAAGTGGGTGAGAATGTTAAAAACGTATCTGTAGGCGATCGCGTTACTAGTGAAATTAATATTTCATGCGGTTCTTGCTATTATTGTTCCCATGGAATGCCAACTCATTGCTTAAATAGGAAAGCTATTGGAATTTCAACAGACGGTGCTATGGCTGAATATGTAAAAGTCCCAGCTCGTAATGTGCATAGACTTCCAGATCAGATAGATTTTGATGACGGCACATTTGTTGAACCATTAGCAGCTGCTATTGAAACATTTATTATGAGTCCAATTAAAGAGAATAGCTGTGTTGTAATATATGGCAGTGGAAAAATGGGTCTGTTAATAGCGCAAGTTGCAAAAGTATATGGTGCTGAAAAAACTATCGTTATTGATAAAGTAGACTGGAAGTTAAAGTTAGCAAAGCAATTAGGTGTTGATGTAACTATAAATTCGCAGAATGAAAATGTCAAGGCAAGAGTTCTCGAAGAGTGCAATGGTGTGGGTGCCGATATTGTAGTGGAGGTAACAGGAAGTCCAAGCGTTTTTTCTGAATGTTTTGATATAGTTAAGGCCAGAGGTACAATAGCTCTTAAAAGCACTCATGGTGTAAATACGCCTATTAATATAACTGACATTGTGGTTCGCGAGTTAAAAATCCAAGGATCAAGATGCGGTCCATTTGAACCTGCAATAGAACTTCTATCAAGCGGAGAAATAAAAGTTAAACCATTAATTTCAAAAATATTTCCCATAGACGAGACTGATGAAGCATTTAAAGCAGCAATGAGTCCTGATACCATTAAGGTTATAATTCATCCTTAGGAGGTTTTAATTTTGGAGGCTGACGTATTCCTATATAATGGCAACTTTATAATTCTTGATAGTAACTATAAAGATGTAGACGCCATAGCAATAAAATACGGACTGATAGTAGATATAGGCAATTATAATGAAATTAAAGATCTTATAGGTAGTAAAACAAGAGTCATTGATCTTAAAGGAAAAACTGTAATTCCTGGTTTCATAGATAGTCATACTCACTTTATCTCACTCGGTATGAAAAAGATGTCCCTTGATTTATCAAACACAAAATCAATAAAAGAAGTCTTAGATTTGATAGAACGCAAAGTGAAAGAGCTAAAACCAGGAGAATGGATTGTAGGGTACGGATGGGATGAAACTAAATGGTCTGAAAAAAGATATATAACATCTGACGATATAGATAGCGTTTCTCAGCAAAATCCCGTTCTACTAATTAGAATATGTGGTCATATGGGAACTTTAAATACATTAGGTTTGCAAATCTTAGGATTTGATAAGAATCCTAATATCAAATTTGGAATTATAAAGGAAAATGATCTTAAAAGGGCGCGTGACCTCCTAAACCCCTCAGTAGATCAGATGGAAAAGGCAATAGAGCTAGCTTTTAAGGAAGCAAAAGAAAATGGTGTTACATCGCTGCATGATAATGTTGATGAAAAATATCTCAAAGGATATCAAACTAGATACTTGAAACACTATGAGTTTCCAGTTAGCATTTACCTCTTGATTTGGAAAGATTTCTTTTCGAAAATACTTTCAAGCGGCTTTCGTACAAAATTCGGAAATAGTATCCTTAGGATAGGTGCCATAAAGCTGATGGTTGACGGGTCAGTTGGAGCTAGGACAGCAGCATTTTTTGAGCCCTATAAGGACGATCCATCAACTAGGGGTATAATGGTTATCCCAGAAGATGATTTGTATGAAATTGTAGAAACAGCTCATGTTAATGGAGTTCAACTGGCAATACATGCCATAGGAGATAGAGCTATCGATATATCATTGGATGCTCTCAAATCTGCATATAAGAAAGTTCAAAGAAATGATCTCAGACATAGACTAGAACATGTAGAATTTCCAACTGAAGAACAAATAGACACGATGAAACGATTAAAAATTATAGCGTCCATGCAACCTAATTTTGTAGGAAATTGGGGTCAGCCTGATGGGATGTATACCATTCGCTTAGGAAAGGAGAGATGGCGAAGAAATAATCCATTTAAAGAGTTCATTGAAAAAGGGGTAATTGTCGCTTTTGGTAGCGATTGTATGCCATTTGGGCCACTATATGGGTTACATTTTGCGGTAAATCATTTTGTTGAGGAAAGTTCAATTTCACCAATAGAGGCTTTACAAGCATATACATACAATGGGGCTTTTGCTTCGTTTGAAGAAGAAATTAAAGGCAGCTTAACTCCTGGAAAATACGCTGATTTGGTAGTTCTTAGTGACAATCCGTTAAAAAATCCAACAAAAATAAGAGAAATTAAGGTATTACTGACAATACATCATGGAAAAATAGTTTTTTCTAACTTCGTTTAAATAGTCTGTAAAGCTTCTTCTTCTTTATTTCAATAATCGTAGGTCTACCATGCGGGCAAGTGAATGGATTTTCAGTTAATGAAAACAGTTCATAAATTATTTTTCTCATTTTTTCCATGGTTAATGGCTCACCTGCTTTAATAGCCGACTTACAAGCAATCATTGAAATTATTTCTTTCTCTTTTGGTAACCTGCCAACTTTAACATCCTCAAGTGAGAGTAGTTCATCTATAAAATCCTTGATTTCGTCCTTGGTCGCAATTTCTTTAATTATAACAGGAACACTTCTTACAATGAAAGTATTTCCACCAAAGTAATCTATATCAATTCCAAATGTTTTTAAATAATCAAGCAGGTTTTTTAATAGTTCAATTTTTTGTGGAGCAACATCTATCATGTATGGCTCTAATAGCTCTTGGCTCTTAATTCTATTTTCCTTATACTCTTTGCTGAATTTTTCGAATTGTATTCTCTCATGTGCAGCATGTTGATCTATTATGTAGATACTATCATCATCAGTGGCTATAATAAAAACATTAGCAACCTGCCCTAAAATTCTCCAAGGTGTTTCAAATTTCGGCATATGTTCAACTTTTAGAAAGTCATGAATATCAACCAATGTCGTTTGAACACCTTTCTCAGTTATTGTAGTGTCTATGATCTCCTTTGGAGATTTTACTTTTCCAACTTCTATTTGCTGCCCCTCAACTGCATGCAATTGTTTTTCTGAGATTTCTGGTTGCAATTTTTCTCTGAGTAAACAATTCCTAATACCATCTTTAACTATATTATAGACAATATCTGGATTGTGGAATCTAATCTCTCGCTTTGTAGGATGAATATTAACATCAACATCTTCTGGTGGAATCTCAATATTTATTATAGTAATTGGATATCTGCCCTCAGGGAGTAATGTAAAATATGCCTCATCTATTGCTCTATATAATAAAGCATTAGAAACGTATCGCCCGTTTACAAAAGTTATAATGTAATCCCGAGTAGCTCTGGATATAGATGGCTTTGATGTAACCCCCCATACTCGCAGTCTCTCTCTTTTCTCATCAACATTTATCATGTTTAATGCAACATCATTCCCGTAGATGAAACTAACTTTGTCAATTAAACTTTTAGATGCGGGTGATGAAATAATTAATCTACCGTTGTGCGTTAATTTAAAATGAATATTTAGGTACAAGAAAGAATATTTTGTTACGATATCTGCTATATGTCCAAATTCGATTGATGGTAATTTTAAGAATTTTCTTCTAACTGGAACATTAAAGAATAAGTCTTTTACTATAATTGTAGTTCCTGGTTGACAGCCAATAGGTTCAACCTTTTTAAGAACTCCTCCCTCAACTATAACTTTTGTACCTATTTTTTCTTCCTTAGTACGTGTAATTATTGTTAGTCGGGAAACGGCTGCTATACTCGCTAATGCTTCTCCTCTAAAACCTAATGTAGTTATACGATAAAGATCTTCGGTTGATTTTATTTTACTAGTGGTATATCTTTCAAAGGATAATAGAGCATCCTCTCTTGTCATCCCTACCCCATTATCTACTACCTTGATTTGTTTTAATCCCCCTCCTAAAACATCGATGTATATTGCAGTTGCTGAGGCGTCTATAGAGTTTTCTATGAGTTCTTTAACAACCGATGCTGGTCTTTCTACAACCTCCCCAGCTGCGATCTTCTTTATAACATCCTCTGATAACTTAATTATTCTTCCCACAAGTTTCAACTCCCACTAGACAAAATCTTCAAGTGTAAATTGCCCAGTTTTTTCAATTTTCTTTTCTTTTTCCTTTTCAGTTTCAAATTCTTTCAACTTTTCCTTTAAGGATGGATATTTTTTCTCTTTTTCAACAATAATCTCGGGCTGTAGATCCTCCTCTGTTATTTTTTCCTCCTTTATTAGAAAACGTTTTTTATCTATCTTTTCCTCCTCCTTAATTCTTTCAACAGGGATCTCAATTTTACTTGTGCTTTCGATGTATTGCAATATTTGTCCCGCTCTATCAATAACCTCGTCGGGTAAACCTGCGAGTTTCGCAACATGAATACCATAACTTTTGTCAGTAGGTCCTTCCACCAATTTTCTTAGGAATATCATCTTGTGACCATGTTCTGCTACTTCTATATGGTAATTTTTCACTCTCTGAAGGATACCCTCAATCTGAGTTATATGGTGGTAATGTGTTGCAAATAATGTTTTGGCTCCAATATAATTATGTATATATTCTATAACTGCCCATGCTATGCTCATTCCGTCAAAGGTTGATGTTCCTCTTCCAATTTCGTCCAAAATTATTAAGCTCCTGTCTGTTGCATTATTCAGAATATTTGCAGTCTCTAACATCTCTACCATGAAAGTACTTTGCCGTCTTGATATATCATCAATAGCACCAACCCTGGTAAAAATTCTATCAATTAATCCAATTCGAGCATAGCTTGCTGGTACAAAGCTACCAATATGAGCTAGAAGAGCTATCAATGCAACTTGCCTAATATATGTACTTTTACCAGCCATGTTCGGTCCAGTGATGATCATTATTTGAACATTCTTATTATTCAAATATGTATTATTTGGAACAAAATCCTCCTCTATCATTTTTTCAACAACAGGATGTCTGCCATCTCGAATCTCAATAACATCGCTCTCATCAACTATAGGTTTTACATAATTATTTTCTACAGCAACTTCTGCAAACGTTGAAAGAACATCTAAGGTTGCGATGGCATCTGCAAGCTTTAGTATATTATCTGTCTCTGCACAGATTTTATCTCTTATTTCTAAAAATAATTGATATTCTAACTCCTTTATCCGTTCTTCAGCTGTTAGTACTTGGGTTTCAAATTCTTTAAGCTCTGGTGTTATATATCTTTCTGCATGCGTTAAAGTTTGTTTTCTAATATAATCCTTAGGAACCTTTGAAAGGTGGGTTTTTGGCACCTCAATGTAATAGCCAAATACTTTATTATATCCAACCTTAAGAGATTTTATCCCCGTTCTGGCTCTCTCTTTTTGTTCAAGTGATAAAATCCAATTTTTACCTTGCCTAAGAATTTCTCTTAATCTATCAAGCTCCTCATTATACCCATCTTTTATTATTCCTCCTTCTTGTATTGTTGGAGGTGGCTCTGGAACTATTGCTTTTTCGATAAGCTCTACTAAATGTGGTAATCCATCAAGTTTATTTCTAAGATCTTTTAATAATTCACTTTCTGCATCTTTGATGGTACTTGCTATTAATGGTACCTGCTTGAGTGAATCTTTTAATGCAATAACATCCTTTGGATTTAATCTTCCCAAGTTAAGTCTGCTGATTATTCTTGCTAAGTCATAAATCTTATCAATGCAATCCCTTAAAGCTCTTCTCATAATAGTTTTCTTTGTCAACTCATCAACAGCATCAAGCCTTAAGTTTATCTCATTAATATTCTGCAATGGCTGTAAAATCCACTTCTTCAATAATCTACTTCCCATAGATGTAACTGTTTTATCCAAAACCTCAAGAAGGGTACCTCTTGTACTTCCATCTCTAAAGTTTTGAATTAATTCCAAATTCCTAATGGTGGTTGAGTCTAACATCATATATTTTCTATTAAAGTAGGTTCTAAGTGTCCTGATGTTGCTTAGTTTTGTTTTTTGTGTATCCATTAGATACAAAACAATTGCACCAGCAGATGATATTGCAAGAGGTAAATTTTCACATCCAAACCCCTCTAAACTATTTACATTAAAATGCTCTATAAGTGTCTCTCTTGCATAATCAACATCAAAATAATAATCTGGAAGAGGTGTAAAGGTGACATCTATTTCATTCTTAATTCTTTCAATTAAATCACCATTAGTATTATATTGGCTCTCTGGGATTATACATTCCCTTGGGAAGAATCGAGAGATTTCCGTAATAAGATCATCTATAGCATTATTACCCTCTATTTGTGTAGTAAGAAACTCCCCAGTTGATACATCTACAATAGAAAAGCCGAAACCCTTTTTAGCTTTCACAATGCTTGCAAGATAGTTATTTGACTTGTCCTCAAGGAGAGTTTCTTCAATTATAGTTCCTGGTGTTATAACTCTAACTACGTCACGAGCTACAACCTTCTTTCGTGGATCTGGCTCTTCTAATTGTTCGGCAATCGCAACCTTATATCCTCTTCTTACAAGCCTTGCAATATATTGGTCAGCACTGTGATGCGGGACTCCCGCCATGGGCGTTTTATCTCTTTCCTTATCTCTTGATGTAAGAACAATGCCAAGTTCTTTAGAAATTATAATCGCATCTGTACCAAAGGTCTCATAAAAGTCTCCTACTCTAAAGAAGAGTATTGCATCCTTATACTTTTTCTTTAATTTTAAATATTGTCTCATCATAGGGCTAAATTTCAGCTCGGCCATGATGATCACTAAATATTCTTTGAAATCGATTTATGTATAATATCTGTTATTAATTTATTTTATTATCTTTCAATAAAAACATTTTAATATTCTATAGTCACAGATTCTTTCATCTCGCAAGTCTTACTTGCGGGTTTTTAGCTGGTGAGTTAGAAGGTGAATTAGTTGCCAGAATTTAAAGTTGTAAGTGAGCTTAAACCAAATATGCGTCATATAAATTTAAAATTTAAGGTTGTTAGCATTAGCAACCCAAGAGAGGTTGTAAGTCGCAAAGATGGTTTAACTCATAGAGTGGCAGAAGCCGTTATAGGAGACGAAACGGGTATTGTAACAATGACTCTTTGGGACGACTCAATTGACATAATAGAGCCAGGAAAGAGTTATCAACTTACAAACGCATTTATGAGCTTGTTTAAAAATCGTATGCGTTTAAATATGGGGCGTCAAAGTGAGTTATCAGAAATAGATGAAGATATAAATGTAAATACCGAAAAAGATATGAGTGCCCGTGAATATCCAAAACCCCAAAGAAAAGGGTATTATAGAGAAAGAAGGGGAAGAAGGAGGAAACCATTTAAAGAATTTCGATCAAAGTTTGGTAAGCAGAGTTAATCAAATAATTATAAGTACTAGAAATAATACCTCCCTTTTATTCTATTTTCTTCACTATAAGTAATGCTTTTTTTACAACGTCTATAGCATCCTTTCCTACAAGATATGTTATAGCCTCTACGCCGACTCCTCCTAAATCCACTAATGCATCTGGCGGGACTTTCCATGTACTAATTTTTTCATTTAACATCTCAATAAACTCATCATCTTTTAAGGCCTTATCTCTTTTAATAAAAATTATCTGAAAACCAAGTTCTTCCATTATTCTTCTGATTTTTTCATCATACCTTATACATAGGATTGATCGTCGATCTTTAAAATGGTTAAGGACTGCTAAAAGAATAGATGCTGTATGTTTTGAGGCCCCATACTCCGGATTTCCAACTGGATAAGCTCTGCCTTTATATTCCGTAATTCTTCCTGGTACGCCCGCTATGTCGTTTATGGAGGTAGCATTCTCACTCGCCATTACTAAATTGCTTCTAACTTCTGGTATCAGTCGAACAAAGTTCTCACATTCTTGTAACATTCTTAGCGCTATATGCATGTTTTCAAGTACTGCAAATCTACTTTCAAGAATTTCTTGTTCTTTTTCTTCTAATAAGCATGCTCTACATATACCCTCATCCAATGATGGAAGTAGAAGTTTATGAATTTTGCACATTTCTCCACCTATTCTCATAAAGTAACACTCATTACATACGAACCTGATGAAATCCTTATCGGAAATTCTTTTTTCAGCTATACCCTCAGATAAGAATTCAGCCATTTTTCTAATTTTATCTCTTGAAAAATCACTTTCCTCTTTCTCTATCAATTTTCTATATTTTGAAACTGAGGTCTGCGTTATCTTCAATGCATTTGCGACTTCTGTTTGTGTCCAATTATACTTTGTTAAAAGAAGATGTGCTATATTTGCACGTAAAAATGGTAGGAATCTCTTAACAAAAATCTCACAAGGGAGTCTCATATCCTTACACCAAAAAATTTTTAATAATCTTCATGGTGAAAAATGATGACTACATATGTTATATAACATGTTATAAAAAAATAATAATTTTTCGGGTGATTCTCAAATGAGCAATAAAAGAAAGATAATTAGCATATGCATTGTGATAGCTATTATAATTAGTATGCCTCTTTCATTTCAAACTGTCAAACTATCCTTATCCGTTCCTGTGAACCAGAAAGATGCGAGTTCTCAGGAAAATAAATTAGTCATATACACATATGATAGTTTACTAAAATGGGGCGAAAATTACACTGAAGTCTACGATAAGGTATTCGGCGAGTTTGAGAGACGTTACAATGTGACGATTGAGCTTGTAGAGTTTTCAAGTGCGAGAAATGCTCTTTTGAGGTTGGTTGAAGAAAAGGATAACCCAAGGGCAGACATAATCATCGGTATTGATAATATTCTTGCCATAGAAGCTATCAAGGAAGACATCTTGCTTCAATACACTCCCGAGAATCTTACCTATATAAAACCAGAACTTATTGATGCATTAGATCCTACACACCATGTGATTCCATTTGACTATGGACTAATAGCTCTTGTTTATGATACTAAATATATTAACGAAACTACATATCCTGAAATTTCTCATCTTACATTTGAAGACTTGACCGATCCAAAATTTAGTGGTACCTTGATTGTAGAGGATCCAACACAAAGTAGTACTGGTTTGTCATTCCTTCTCTGGCAGATTGCAATATATTCTAAACTTTTAAATAAAGACTGGAAGGAATGGTGGACCACAGTTAAGGATAATATTAAAGTCACAAAAAGCTGGGGCGATGCTTATGATATATTCTTGGAAGAAAGCGCTGGCCGACATATAGTTGTAAGCTATGGAACTGATGGAGCCTATAGCTACTACTTTTATAATTCTACAAGATACAATGCAACACTAGTTTATTATAATGGAAAACCTTATGGTTGGCTTCAAGTTGAAGGAATTGGAATTGTAAAAAACGCTCCACACGAGGATTTAGCAAAAAACTTTACTGAGTGGTTCTTAAGTGTAGAAGTTCAACAGCATATTCCTTTAAATAACTGGATGTACCCAGCAAATAAGAATGTTACTTTGCCAGAAGCATATAAATACGCAATTAACCCCGATGATGTTGAAATTGCTAATCTTCTACTTAATCAAACAGAGATCGAAGAATGTCTACATGATTGGTTATATGACTGGACTGAGTTGATGGTTACAGGAGAAGAACCTACAGAAGGGCCTGATACTACAATATACATGATAGCTGGAGCTATAATTGGTATTGCATTCGCCGTACTAGTAGTGATAGTACTAAAACGTAAACGTATAATCTAATAGCATCTGGTGTCTTTGATGAAGGTAAAAGTTATAATATCTCTACTACCTCTATTTTTTCTTTTGCTCTTCTTTTATTATCCGTTATTCAGTGTTTTGAGGGATGCTTTCCTCGTTGAAGATACTTTTACAATTAGCAATTTTATTAGAATTCTCAGCAGTCCATTAGAGCAACGTGTTATATTATTTACATTCTATCAAGCAATCCTTAGTACTTACCTTACCTTAGTTCTTGGCTTACCTGCTGCATATTTATTTGGCAAGTATGATTTTCCTGGAAAAGAAATAATAAGAAGTCTTATAACTATCCCTTTTGTGTTACCATCCATTGTAGTGGCTCTTGGTTTTATTATATTATTTGGTGAAAACGGTATTCTCCCACGAATATTTTCAACAATAACTGGGATTGATATATCTTTGGATGGCCTCACTCTTATCTTGTTGGCTCACGCATATTATAATGCTCCTATTGTGATACAAATGGTTTCTTCCTCTATGGAACGTATGGACCCTTACCTAGAAGAGGCAGCCGAATCTTTAGGAGATTCTGGTATCCATAAGTTTATGTATATATTTTTTCCCCAAATTTTCCCTGCACTTGTTTCAAGTGCGCTTTTAACATTCATTTTCTGCTTTATGAGCTTTACAATAGTTATTACGCTGGGTGGACCTCAATATAGGACCATAGAAGTCCATCTTTTTAGTCTCTACAAGGTTCTTTTTAGAAAGGGTGAAGCTGCTGCACTAGCTGTCTTGCAGCTTATTACAAGCTTAACATTTTCATACATATACATAAAATCCACAGAATCTATCACAAAAATTGAGCGACTAGGAAGGGTAGAAAGGGTTCGTGTAGAAAAAATATTCTCCAACATTAGAGATTTAATTGATATAAAAAAGCTGTTCTTAGTGATCTACTTTATTTTCCTTCTAGCATTCTTTATGTTTCCCATAATGAGTGTCGTATTTTCAAGTTTCTATGATCGAGTGACAAATAATTTCACATTAGATGGATATTTAACTCTTCTTAGTTCAGTTTATAGTCCGTATCTAGGTACATCTCCACAAAGAGCGATCTATAACAGTTTATTATACGCCATAGCTACAATGATTGGTGCAACCTTATTGGGGCTTCTTGCCTCTTATTCAACTTCAAGAATTAAGATTCCATTTAGGTCACTATATAGCGCACTTATAATTGTCCCTCTTGGTGTATCAACAATAACGTTATCTCTTGGGCTTGTCAGATCATACTTAATCTCTGATTTCTTTTATGAAAATATCTGGATATTGATTCTTGTAGCTCATATTTTAGTAGGCTTTCCATTTACCATGAGAGCAATCTCAAATGCTTTAGAAAGGGTGGATCCAGATTTAATTGATGCTGGAAGAATGTTAGGTGCCGATGACATTCACACATTCATGAAAATAGATTTACCCATAATCGCACCAGGGATAATAGTTGGTGGAATCTTTGCATTTGCAATAAGTATAGGTGAGATGGCTGCAACTCTTTTCCTTGCTTCACCTGATTATATAACAATCCCAGTTGCAATGTACTCTTTTATTAGTGTTCGTAAGTATGTTGTAGCAAGCGCTATGGGCACGATTCTTATCCTAATTACATTTATATCATTTTTAGTCATACGTCTTTTCGGAGAAAAGCAAATAGCTGGGGGATTTTAATGGTCAGCGTAACCTTAGAAAATATTAGTAAAAGATACGATGACATAGTGGCTCTTCATAGAGTGTCTTTTACTGCACCAGATAAGAAAATTACTGTAATACTAGGCCCATCTGGATGTGGCAAAACAACAACCTTACGTATAATTGCAGGGTTTATAGAACCTGACGAGGGGATCATAAAGTTTAATGATACGATAATAAACGATCTCCCTCCACAAAAACGCAATGTTGGGTTTGTATTTCAAAATATTTCACTTTTTCCCCATCTTACGGTTTTTCAGAACATAGCTTTTGGATTAGAAATAAGAAAATATAGCAAAGATGAAATTAAACGTAGAGTTTTGGAATTAATTGATTTATTGGGTCTAAATGGTCTGGAGGATAGATATCCTCGTGAATTAAGTGGAGGGCAGCAACAAAGAGTAGGATTAGCTAGAGCCTTAGCTCCTTATCCAAATGTTCTTCTTTTAGATGAGCCTTTATCTTCCCTAGATGCCAACCTGAGAGAACAGTTAAAGTGGGAGATTAAATCGATTCAAAGAAAAACTGGTGTTACTGCAATTTATGTCACTCATGATTTATCAGAAGCTTTTACCATAGGAGACTACATAATCATAATGAACAATGGACGAATTATCCAAAAAGGAATACCGGAGGAAATTATGAAATCTCCCGCAAATCGCTTTGTTGCAGAATTCTTAAGATTTTCAAACTTTTTTGAAGGTAATGTTGTCCATACCGATGAAAAATACGAATACATTAGAACAACTAAAGGCACTATATTTGCTGCCCTCAAAATGCACCAAGTAAACGATAAAGTTCTTTTCTCAATAAGACCTGAAAGGTTTCGAATATATTTAAACAAACATAATATGCTCAAGAATAAAAAAGCAAATATTATTGAGGGCACCATTAGAAGTATTCGTTTTGAAAGTCATTATTATATGATTGAAGTTGAAACGAAGGAAGGTATTCTAAGAGTAATCTCTACAGAGTTTAATGAATTGGGTGAAAAGTATCTTGGTAAACATTGCTATTTAGAAA
>JAGGXT010000006.1 GCA_021162905.1 Candidatus Odinarchaeota archaeon
CAAGCGGCAAGCAGTACCCGAGCAGAAGCACGAAGGCAACACAGGATAAAGTTATAGTTACGGTTCAAGCATAAAATAGCAACAAATAGCGACTGAAAGCCCTTTCCTTTACTTTTTTATATTGTTATTTAGATAATTTAGGTGGGTGTGCCTATGGTCATAGGAGATGAAATACCGCTCGCATGGATATATGCACTTCTTGCCGCATTGGTAATTGTCGGTATCTATACCGTAAGTCCCGATGCCGCAATCACGTTAGCCATTCTCTTTTCGGGAATATACATTGCTTCCAGATTTTTCGAGTTTAAAAAAGAAGGAGAAGAAGGAACAGCGATTATAATACTCCTCTTCGGATTGTTATTCATCGGATACGGATTGTCTCATATGGGAACTTTGAAACAAGTATTATTTCAAGGAGCTTCTGGTTTGACTATAGAAAGTGCTGATTATCTTCCTTATGCATATGCGAGTAGTGATTTTACTAAAACTAACTTAAAATTCGATAAGGCATGGTTAGTAAAATTTAGATTGTCAAGCTCTGGAGGACAATATGTTTTAACAAGAAATGATTTATACGATAAAGAAGATAAAGTAGCAGCAAGAGATTCAATGATAATTTATGGATATATAAGGTTTATGAGATGTGTCGCAGATGTTGAAGAAAAATCATATCCAAAAGAATATCACAGACTAAATTATAAGATAGTTAAAGGACCAGTTGGTTGGAGCCCAGAAGATATATGTAAATATGAAGGCAATTTACCTACAACTGTATTTGCATATACGCTTTTTGGCCATATAGGATTCTTTCATAAAGATGTAATATGTATTTATAAAGAACCTTACAAATATTTCCAGGTTCATGATATAGCAAATCCTGGATACGAAGCGAATGTACATTTCAAAATTAATAAAGGAACAGAAAGTGATACCATAGAAATAAATATGAGACAAGGTCCTGATTATTTTGTCGGAAAGAGTAAAAACGGTAAAGTTGGAATATTAATTTATAATGACCAAATTCAGAAGAACTCAAAATTTAGCTGTAATGCATTGAACAAAATAGTACCAGTACATAAAAGATATGGAGGAAATACATGGTGGGCTATAGGATATCCAGACTTGTTTGACGAGCTGGACCATTTTCTCGCATTTGAATTTGAAAAAAAAGTAGAAGATAAATGTGTTAAACAACCTTGGGGTGCATACCATTGTTCAGAAGAAGATATAAGAGAAATAGTCAATGAATACAACGAACTTTACGAGAGAGCTTCATGTAATATGAATTGCGAAGTTTCAGGACTTCCAGTTAAGATAGTTTCAGTAATTAATGGAAAAGTTGAAACATTTAATATACCAGAATCGCTTTATTCAATACCCGGATTAATGTTTATTGATGCAAAATGGTTAGGAATAATTCAGTCGATTGTAAATCCGAAATTGGTATATTTTGACGGCAATTCATATTCTAATAAGGTTTATTTCGAGCCTATGCAAAGCAAATCCATAAAAGTTAAAATTAAAAACGAAAATTCAATAGGCGGAACAATAAGAATATATCTCGATGATTGCGACTACTTATCTGGTGAGAAAACGACAAGTATAGGACCAAGTGAAACAAAAGAATATAGCCTTATAGTTAAGGCAAGTAGTTACAAACTTAAAAAAGGAAAAGACAAGACATGCAGAATTTGCGTAGAATCATATAGTGCATATATTCCAGTACCTGGTTATAAAAAGAATGTAGATTGCAAAACATTTTACTATCATCTTAAACCTTCGTGTAGAGATAAATGTAAACCCGGAACTTACAAATGCTTAGATAAATATACAAGTGGTTATTGTGAACTTCAGCCTAATGGATGTTACGATTATACTCCAATAGAATGTCCGAATGGTTGTGATTATGCTACGGGAAGATGTAAGTCAAAACCGCAACCTCCACAACCACCCGTTTGTGGTAACGGAATATGCGAACCAGGAGAAACTCCCGAAAATTGTCCGCAGGATTGTGGACAACCACCAAAAGAATGCCCGAACTGCTTCGCATGGTTGAGAGGTAAGATAGCCAAATTCATAGGAGGAGAAGCCGTAACGATGTGCAAGCCGAAAGAAATAGGCATAACTTTATTCGGATTCAAAATATTCAGCATATCTCAAGACATTTACTGCCCGATATTTATATTAGCGATAATTATAATAATACTTATTGTAATGATATACTTCAGACCGATTTTCGAAGCGATAATACATATACTAAGGTCTGTAACGGAAAAAATAACAAAAACCGTATCTAAGAGGCGGTGAAAATGGGCATGATAACAGATTTGCTCGACTACTTCGAAAGGAATAAAGCAATAGCCGTTATCTTCATACTTTTGTCTGCGTACTTCTTTATGGGCGGTTTCAAGGGAATGCAGCAAACTCTCTTCATGAAAATATGTAAAGAATATCAGTGGAAAGAATGCGCAGAATGGCAGGAAAAATGCGACACGTGCACAAGATATGAGTATAAAACAGTTACGGACTGCGAGAAATGCGGATACAAGCTTAAATGGAAGGCAACATTTTATTGTAATGATGAATGGGGTTGTGGCGGATTGGAAAATTTCGGAAAAATAAAATCCGCTTCTTGCGGTTCTTGTAACAGTAAC
>JAGGXT010000222.1 GCA_021162905.1 Candidatus Odinarchaeota archaeon
TCGCTTAAGCCTCTTATACAGCTCATCAGGCAATGATAATGTTATATTAGGCATATAAGTACCTCCTTAATTACACATAACACTGTGTAAAACACAAATATTAACGTTTTATGTAGAGTAAATAAGTATGATTTTCTAATATGACCTGCCCGTTTTTAAAGGCAGCACAAACACACCAATATCAGATACTAAACGGAAAGCCGTCCTCAAAAGTATATCTCTCTGAAATGATTATTGCTACACTCCTTATTATCATTAAATAATTAGTGTTTGTAATACTTATGACTGCCAGAAAGTCGTTTCTTGACAACCTCTACCACGAAACCCTCAAGATTCTCAGACCATGTCTCAACCTCAATCGCTCCATAATACTTGTCAGCCACATTTTCCTTCCTTTTCTTGTCAATCTTCACAATTTCCATTGTCTCCTACTAATTTTTGTATATGTCCACATAATACCGATCGTCACTCCATTTTTAATCCTTCCTTTCTATAGACAAAAATCTACCATAAGAGGATAGTAGAAGTGTTAGGGGGCAAAAAGGAACAAAAACAAAAGTTAGTTAATAGCCAAAAATACTAAAATAACTCAAATCACACGCCTTGCAAGACTATTACGGGCTAAAAATATTTAAAAAGAATAAGGTGGAGGATAGAGTAGGAACCACAGATTTTCATGGAAAAAAGTAGAAAAACCAAGCAAAAGTGTTTATATGGACAAGGATAAATATTCCTGCTTTAAGAATAAACAGGATAGTTGTATGGTGTGACATAATAATGTTTTACCTATATGAAGAACAGATTATCAAATCGGTGAAACAAATTATTAAAAAGTACGAAAACGCACTACATTTGGTAGTTATTTACGGGTCTTTTGCAAGACAGCAACATACCCCTAACAGTGACTTGGATCTCTTGATAGTTGGTGATGAAAGGGTTAAAAAATAAGTCTTAGACGAATTAGCGGATATTTACGTGAAATTCTCTGTTGCTGTCTCTACGTTGTTTTATTCTTGGAATCAATATCAAAAGCTAATACATCATCCGTTTATTAAGAGAGCTCTTAAGGAAGGAATAGTCCTATGGGAGAAAAAGAGATTTAGTTGAAGTCGCCAAAAAGCACTTAGCAAGATCAAAGAGAAAACTAGAGGCTGCAAAATTTCTCTATGAGCAAAGATTTTTTGATGATGCTATAAGCCGTGCCTACTATGGTGCATATCACGCTGTGTACACCTTGATAATACCCATAGGCATTTATTCATAAGATACAATCTTAGAGCTTCCTGCAGTATCTTGTATAAGATTAAGATTATCAAGAAAACTAGGGAAGATACTTCTCGTTTTGCCGCATTTCACACCTCCTAGCTCTTCTACCAAAGTAATCACTTATCCAAAGAGATGCAAGAAAATATATCAAGATCGATATAGCAATCCCCCAACCGAAAATCAGATCCTCCCAAAATGAAGAAGGTTGAGGTATTTCTCTTTCAGGTATTACTTTAATACATCTAATTTCGGAGTATGCTACTTGCCCGTCTTCAAAAATAGCGCAAACACGCCAGTACCAGAGACCAAATGAAAGGCCTCCCCCAAGTGTGTACTCGGTGCCGTTAATTCCTCTTATTTCTATGAGTTCCGATGAGTTGAAGTATTTTGTCGTATCTATCTGAAGCGTATAATTTTTGACACCATTAACATCTGTCCATCTGAAGATAATCGGATGATATTCCTCGATAGTACAAGAATTTTTAGGATGTATCAAAATGGGTGCAGGAGGTATTACAATGATGTTTCTTATTTCGGAACATATTTTTTGCCCATCTTCAAAAATAGCACAAACACACCAATACCAGAGACCGAACGAGAGACCACTCTTGAGAGTATATTCAGTAGTATTTAAACCCGCTACCTCTATGAGATATGAAGTATTGAAATGTCTCGACATGTCTATCTGAAGTGTATAATTTTTTGCTTCGCTAATATTTGTCCACTTGAAGGTAATTGGCTGATGCTCTTCGGCTATACAAGCGTTCTCGGGTGATATTAGAACAGGAGCAGTAATATTGTTGGTCTCATTAAAACTCATAATACCCAAAAAATAGAGAGCTCTAGTAGGTATTATAACGCAATGAAACAATCCTCTATTAGCAATAATAACTGACGGGAAGATGGGCAAATATAAAGAAATTAAAAGGATTAAGAGAAATGCTACCTTCCGCAATCCCAACACCCTCAGTAATTCAATATGTATACATGATTAGGAGTGTAATAAACATAAACCCCAGACGGAGCATTGTCATAGAATACTTACCAGTCATTAAAGTATATCATTTGCCCATTATAAAAGATTACCGTCGTGTACATTAGGTCGTAGTTAACATGTGGATATGCCCATCCAACTATGCCCTCCTCGTAATCCGTAAAGTCACGATATGTTTCATGAGACCATGGATTATAATATTGTGGTGCTATTATGAAATACGATCCGCCTGTAGTAACAGTTTTTCTGAAAACAGTTTCCCATCGCCAAGAGCCGTCAACTGCATGCCCTTCCACCTGAAATGTCACTCTGCCATTTCCATTTGTATACATTTCGAATAGATACACCCAACCATCTTTAAGCGATATATCTGTTATCTCATGATGATATTCCACTCTTCCTTCTCTTGCATTATATGTAGTCCAAGAGTAAATAATTTTCCATTCTTTATTTTGTGCAGCAAAGCCTATTTGATCGTAACTGCCGTTATTATCAAAAACAGAAATTAACACGTAGATGAATTCATTATCAGCAGGGTCTTGATCTGGTGTTTCATGCTGAAAACTCACATATACAGCTGCAGGGTAAAAATTCTTAGAGACCACACCAGCCCACCAGTGTTGCCTATTACTAAGTGTTTGTGAGGCAATGCTGAGGTTTCCTGGTGCTGTCTCATTGCTGTATACATTAATGGGGATTGCTTCTGGAATCGGAATGTCATCCTTATATCCTTTCTGTGAGTGAACAGCGAGTAATATATATGCAACTGGCAGATATAGAAGCCCAGTAATTATGATCAAAACATGCATATACCTGATTAACTTATACCATTTATATATGGCTCTGTACATTAAACCACTCCCCTTAATTTATGAAAAATCAAGAGTAACTATGCTATTTTGATATATATATATCGGTTGAATGACAGCTAAACGAGAATTATATATTGATGATAGTTTCGAACTTTTCTGTGATGTTACCTTTATATAGTCACTTAGAAAAATAATATCTGACTTGTATCTCAATTTTATATCATCTCCCTCAAAGAAAAATTTCTCACGCCTGACAGAATTAATATCAACAAACAACTTGTTAGACAAATGCATCTTAAACATCTCTATACATCCTCAACAGATTAAGTGCAGAGAGTACATAGTGATATAGAAAATTTTCCCTTGTGCAAGAAATACAGTACCCTACTCTTGCCTATGAGATTCTTATGAGACAGTTATAGTAATGTGCTACGTTCGCTTACGGTGATGAAAACAAGTAATATGCATACCTACTAGAGTAGAATTCTGAATCACTACACATCTAAACATAAAATTAAAGAAAATGATGACTCTCTACACACCTTATCTTACTATAAGTCCAAGTCTAAAACTGCAACCGCATTAAGCCAAACAATTACTAATTTGTTGTTGCCGAGCCAAGA
>JAGGXT010000067.1 GCA_021162905.1 Candidatus Odinarchaeota archaeon
ACTTATTTACTCTACATAAAACGTTAATATTTGTGTTTTACACAGTGTTATGTGTAATTAAGGAGGTACTTATATGCCTAATATAACATTATCATTGCCTGATGAGCTGTATAAGAGGCTTAAGCGATATCCTGAAATCAAATGGAGTGTTGTGATTAGGAGGTATTTAGAGGAGTATTTAAGAAGGCTTGAATATCGGGAAGAGGCGAAGACGGAGGATATTTTAGAAGAGCTAAGTGGATTAAGGAAGGAATTAGAGGAAATAAGTGATGAAGTGGCTATCAGCTTTGCGGTTGAAGCAGTGAGAAAGCGATGGAGAGAAAAATCTATGACACAAGCGTAATTATTGGTTTATGGAGATCTAATATTAGGAGGTTAAATGCTTATACTACAATTTTCAGTGTAATAGAGTTTCCCAAGACTCTTCTTATAGAGGGCTTAACGGTATTATATCCAACTAGAGATGACTTTAATGAGGCTATATTAATTGCTAAAGACTTGTTGAAAGCTGGTAAACCCGTTGGAGCGATAGATATAGTTATAGCAAGTATAGCGTTAAGGAAAGGCTTAACGATTATAACTAGTGATCAAGAGTTTCAAAAGGTAAAAGAGGTAAGACCGGAATTAGAAATAGAGCTAAGATAGTTTTTTACAAAATAGCAATTAGTTTCAGATGAATAAAAAATTACACTTGTTTTTCGTCAGGAGGTCAATTAATGTTGAATGGTTGCTATCCTTCATTGTCTATAAAGTTAGAAATATTTAGTTTTTTCAGAATAAATAAATTCGGAAAATAGGTGATTATTATGACATCAATTGCTGTTGTTGGAAAGAAGGGCGAGCTTATTCTAAAGAAAAAGGAAAGGGAGATTGCAAATATAAAACCCGGAGATAAGGTATTAATCATTGGAATGCCCGGTGAAATTATAATTCGAAAGGTTCCTGATATAGAACAATTACTCAAGAGAAAGTTAGATATGAAACCCATAGATATTCAAGAGTGGGAGAATGAAAGGAGAAGATTAAGAAGAGAGATGATGGGGGACATCAATAGTGACTAAGTTTGTCTTAGTAGATACAACTTATCTATTGCCTATTTTTGGGATACCTTTAAAACTGGATGGTATTGAGAGAAGGCTTGAAACACTATTCGATAATTACAATATTGTTATTAACTCTTTATCTCTTTTGGAGGCGAAATGGAAAGTATTAAAAATTGCAAGGAAACTTAAGATTGCTGATGATTTCTTTAGAGAAGGCTTAATTGCTTTAATTCATAGAGAAAATGTGCGGATAATTAACTTCTATTTACCAGAATTGGATGAGCTTGCAATGCGTTTATATAGTATACATGAGGACTACTTTGACTGTTCGATAATGGCGACTGCATTATACTTTGCGGATGTTTTCTTAACAGAGGATAGTACTCTTATTGAACTTCAAGAGAAAGTAATCTATCCAAATGTTTTGTTGAAAAAAAAGAACCACTAATGGTTTAAGTGAAAAATTAGAGGTAAAACGAATAAGCGATTTTATAGAATGACTATTCATAGAAGTTGATAATTGTTATGTTCTTTAGGGCTATATTGGAATGATAGAGCTGTGACGTAGAGTGTGTTGGGCTTATAGGAGGCTAAGTGCGTGAGAAGCAGAGATTTGGTGTACGCGTTTTATGAAAATTGTTCTTATGATCATTTGCCATTGCATTTTGAAAGTATTGAGAAGAGTCATGAAACAAAGCTTGGAGATGTGCTTTTGGTCACGGATGGGTTTCTTTATGGAGTGATTGATTTTACGATGGTGGGCTATTTCGTAGGCGTGAGGGTGAAGGTTTACTTAGATGGGTTGAGAGATTAGACATTGAAGCGGATTATAACTGGCCTATTGAAAGTGATGTAGCGGATTCTTGTGTTAAAGGGTTTAATGAGGATGTAGATTCCTTCTATAGGGAAGATTAATTCATAATTTTTTGAAGTAGTAGGTCCCACAGAATATGCTGAATACTCTATGATGCCTCCCAGACCTGAAAGCGGTTACAAGTATGATTTAGCTCATCACAACTTAGATTTTTCGAAATTACTCCTACTTAACCGTAAAAAAGCGATTAAGTTGTATGATAGGTGGCTAAATACACTTTAGAGGTAATAAAATATGCCGGTGAACTGGATATTGTAGATGCGATTAGAATGGCCGATGACGCATTTACCTACAGTGGTCTAATATATCCTACATGGTTTATGGATGACTGTTATCTTAAATGGCATAGAACATTTGTTAATGCTGTTAAGGGTAAAGGAAAAAAGCCATCTTGCACTGTGATGAGATGTTTCTAGCCTAGGATATATACAGAAACTGGCTGAAATATATGATGGAATACATCCCTTGGATCTTTGTAGCAAAAGCACGGTAGAAGCAACGTTGGAATGGGCGGATAGGGTTTCCGAAACTAGGGAAGACATAGGCTGGAAAACAGTTTTTCATAGGTATTTCAATAGATCTTATCCTAAACGACAGTGTTGATGTTAATGACTTTGTTAAAGTTGTTAAGAAAATGAATAGATAAGCATGGGTCTAAGAAAATGGTGCTAAGTGTAACTCATAGGTCATATCCTAAGAGAAGTTTTGGAGAAAAACTTGCTCTAGCTAAAGTTAATGCTGTTAGAAAGCTTGTTGGCTTACCTGAGGTATCGCTATAAACTATTTTAACTTATTATTGTTTTCTCTTTTCAGCAATGAGTTTCTTTTAATTTCTTCAATTTATCATAAGCATCTCTACCATAAGCATCCGCCTCAATTTTTCTAGCAAATTCTTCTGAAACATCTGCTCCACCAATAATGACAATGTATTTGTCTCTTATACCCTTCTTCTTTAGCAACTCAGTAACTTTGCTCATGCTAAGCATTGTTGTCAAGAGAGAGGAAATTGCTATAATATCCGCATTATGTTTTTCGCCTTCTTTAATGAACTTTTCAGCAGGAACATCTACACCTAGGTCTATAACTTCGAAGCCTGGCGCTTCCAAAACTGCAGCTATTATACTTTTGCCTATGTCGTGAATATCTCCCTCAATGATTCCTATGATAACTTTACCCAGAGATTTTACTTTTTCCACTCCAGAGGTTCTTGTTTCAAAAACTTATTAAAAATCTCTTTAAATATATCAGCGGTTAAAATAAGTTCCGCAACTCTCCGCGTTCAAATTTCCTACCAACTTCTTCCATAGCAGGTCTTAGAGCATTTTTCAATAACGTAATGAGTTTCATATAGCTTTAGGGACCCTTCAACAAGTTTTCTAGTTCGCCGATATTGATATTTTCCACGGCGTTCATTATCCTCTTGATTTCTCCGAGGACTTCTATTTTCATCACCTATTTATTTTAAAATAGCAAGTTTTCAAAATATTAGCAAATGTTTTATAACTCTCTAGGATTACTTAATGTTATAGCGCTATTTTTAGTGAGTCAACATTTTCTTATTTTTAACGTTATATGTAACGCTTATAACGCTGTTTTTAACCATTTTTCAGGAAATAAA
>JAGGXT010000304.1 GCA_021162905.1 Candidatus Odinarchaeota archaeon
ATATAAACTATTTGAATGTTATTTTGAAACTCTCCTCAATAAAATACAATGCAATATCATTTTTTATAAGATCACAGAGAATAATACTATTGCCTTGTTATAACATTTTTTATTTTATCCAAAGAAATTAAAGTAACATTTTTTGAATCTAAGTTCCCTAGAAAAGACTTTGCGAACAACACATAATGTATCTTATTGACCTTATCATATATTGGGATATACTTAATTTTCTCCTGCAGATTATTAAATAACTTTTGTGGATTTACGTTCTCTTTCCACTTGCACTCACCAACTATTATTTTTCTCATGGTTGAATCGTGTGCAAGTATGTCTATTTCATATTGATTGATCCCTCTTCTTTGCCATTTAATTTTGCCCCACTGCCTACCAATTCTTTGAAATTTGAAGGGCAACAAGTTTAACCTATTCATCTCGCGTAACACTTCAATTGCTACCTTCTCAAAAGTTAAGCTGAGATACATGTTATATGTCTTTTTTATTTCAGATAACACATAATCGGTATTATCACTTTCAATATCATCATGGTAACTGTAGACATATTTAAACCAGAAACGGATAAAATCATCCGAAATTCTGTATATGCTCTTTTTTGTTGATGCCTTTTCGAGTATCGGTCTTTCTCTCCTAATATATCCTAGCCTTTGCAGTGTGCTCAAGTAATGAGGTAAGTCTTTTGCATCAAGGAAAGCTTTGGTCGCAATTTCTGAAACTCTCGTTGCGCCATTAGCTATAGCGTTCAATATATTAAAATATGTTGAGGGGTCCCTAAGTTCCTCTTTTAATAGAAAGAATCCCTCCGTATAAAGTATGCTATATTTGTTCAAGAAAAGGTTTTTTACATTTTCCAAAAAGTCCTTATTGGGATTAAACATCTTTAGATAATACGGTGTGCCCCCTACGGCCCCATAAATCTTTATCAGCTCTTCAACATTAAGACTTGGAAAGAAATCAAAAATTTCTTTAAATCTAAATGGCTCGAGTTTTATTTGACCTGTTCGACGCCCATAGAGCGGACTTGCATATGAAAGTACACCTTTTTCTATCATACCCACAAGTGATCCTGTAAGAATTAAAAAGATATTATTATATTTTGACAATATTTCGTCAATCACAACTTGAAATGTAGAAGGAATCGAGTCGTCCTTTTCAACCAAGTAGGAAAACTCATCAATTATAACAATAAGTTTTTTCTTTTGAGTCCAACGGGAAAGTATATACTCAAACAAATCCTCAAAGGATTTAACCGATGGCTCAATATCATTAAAAAACCTAGCAACTTTTCTTCTAAAGCGTATGATATTCGGTAATGTGCCACTTTTATCCGCAAGAAGATAGATATGTGGATAATCCTTAGCAAATTGTAAAACTAGCTCCGTCTTTCCAACTCGCCTTCTACCATATATGACGACAAATGAAAATCTAGGGGAGTCATATTCTCTTTTTAAAAAATCAAGTTCACTTTTTCTATTGATAAATTTTCGGATCATAATCATAATTATTTAGATTCGAATATTTAACCTTTTCTTAAAATGACCAAGCTCTTAAGACATTTTCAGAGAAAGCTTCAACTGAATATAATATAGACGAACTAAAATTCCATGAAAAGAGAAAAATATAAGTTATAATTTATAACTTATAAATTGGAGATAATAATGAGTATAACCACTTCAATCGGATTGATATTACGTCAGCTGAAGAGCTTAAGCAAATACAGAGCTTTAGAAATTATAGCGTTTATTCATAAACGAAAAAAGACTACTGTAAAAGAGGTGTCTGAAAAACTAAATATACCTCTTTCTACTGCCAGAAAATATTTGGAAGAACTGGTCGCTGCAAAATTATTAGAGAAAATAGTTGAAAATGAACAAGTGCTTTATGTAGGGCGTAAATTTGTAATAAAATTAGACCCAGAGACAATAGTTCGCCTAATGGAAGCAAAAAAAGAAAGCCTCACAGAGGATATTATCAAGGAATACGGCACTTCAATAATCACCAAACTAAGAAAGCTGGGGCCTCTCGTTAAAGAAGGCAAGCTCAGCATCTATGACTTCGCTGCTGAGTTGGGGTTAACATACATTGAAGCCTATGCCCTTCTCGAGGAGAATGGCTATCTATGACGGAATATCATATTGCAAATACCAGCTACCTCATCGCATTATACCGTCTAAACCTATTAGACGCCTTTTTTATGGATAAACAAGTCTACATTACGAAAAGGATATATTCAGAGCTCGTTGAAAAGCCTCTCTCTAAAATCCAGCAGATAAAAGTAAATTCCCTCAGGAAAAAGATTCTACAAAGCATAAATAAGTTTAAAATGTTAACAGAACAGAAGAAACTACTAATCCATAGTATAGAATACTCGAAAATGTCGAAGTTGCTGGAACTCTATAGACATAAAATTGCAAAACTGGAGAAAAAGAAAATAGATGATGTAAAAGCAGATCACACTATCATTGCCTTAGCAGTACAACTCGCTACAAAAGGTCACAAAATATTCTTTTATTCGCTCGACAAGGCAATAAATAACATACTAAGTAAGGAGATAAAGCAAAGGAATCTCAAAATCATCATAATAGATACCTTGCGAGATTTAACTTAAGCTCTTTTCAGATTTTCTCATATCACTTTCTAAATCTCATTTTCCGCCATAAACATATTTTCAAAAAATATAACTATAATCATGAAATCCTTTCAACTAAACCATCAAAGTCCGAATCAAAGCTTGCAATATAATCGATTTTTAGACGTTTGATTATCGCTAGTGAAATACAATCTGTAAAACTTAGTTGCTTTCTTAGCTTCTTAAAAAGGGACCAGGCATTTTCAAAGTCTACAGTTGAGGTATGTACTAGCTCAATAATTGTCGATCCAAGAATGCATTCGCCAAACTTAATTGCCAATTCAATATTTTTCGTTTTATACAATGTAAGTGTTATAGCTTCATCAAAAATATAGTCCGAGGTATACGCTTGCCCATATTTTCCCTCAATAATATCTATAAGTATGCTTTTGGCTCTTTGATGATACCTATCACGAATATTATATGCTCCCGTGAATATACCAGTATCAATAAAGATTGCCAAAAATCATTCACCACCATAAAGCTCCTCATCAATTTTAGATGCATCCGTCTCGATGCCCCAATCAGCCGGATTCTCAATTAGTTCCCAAATTCTATCCTTCCCTTTTCTTTTGCTTTCACGTTTTCTTCTTATAAGCCATTCTCTCATAGCTTCGTTAATCGCATCACTAACTCTTAGACCCTGCCTTATGGCCTCAGCTTTAAATTCTTGATAAAGCTTCTCATCAATATTTTTGATAGTAATACTTTTCATATTTTTCACCAAAGTATAACTTGTTTTCATTACTTATTTATTTTTTCCTTACTCTGAACTCTAAAAT
>JAGGXT010000094.1 GCA_021162905.1 Candidatus Odinarchaeota archaeon
AACGTTATGTTAAAAATTAGGTGCCTAATACATAATAACTTTGTTTTATTCAACAAAGCAAAGTAAAGAGAAAATATAAAAATAGTGTTTTTAGCCAAATAGTGAAAAGAGTATTTAGTATTTTACTGCTTCAACCTTTGATTTTTCATCAATCGTACAGAAAGTACTTCCTCCAACATGTAAAAGCGGTTTAATAGTAGAAAGTATTGGAGTTAGCTTATGAGGCTCATAGTACTTGTTATCATAATGAATTGCAACTACACGACCAATAAAAAATGCATGATCACCAACCGGAATTTCTTTTTCCACTTTGCATTCTATATTGGCTATGCATTCCTTAACTAGAGGAGGTTTAACAATCTTTGCTTTCATTGGAGTAAGACCAAAATGCTCAAATTTATTTATATCTCTGCCAGAGACAGTACCTATTCCAAATACCTTTTCGCATAATTCAATTGTAGGAACACAAATAACAAATTCTTTTGTTTTAGAAATAAGTTTGTAGCTATATCTTTTGTAACCTATCGATATTCCCAACAATGGTGGACTAAAGGATAATGGAGTTGACCAAGCAACTGTAATAAGATTAGGATTTCCTTTTTCGTCGACGCATGAGACTAAAATCGTAAGAGACGGGTATAATAAGTGATAGGCATATGATAACTCATTAATCATAAATATCACCACACAAAATGATTAACAATTGTTTCATTGTACAATCTCATTAAGAATATAAAAATATTATAGCATTGCTGATAACTTTAGTTGCTACAAGAGTTTTTTCATAAGCGTAGCATGTTAGTGTTAGGGGGAATAATTAAAATATTAATATTTTTTGCTCCCTAACACTAATAACTCAAACATCATTATAATGTATGTAATTGTTTTATTATTCCTGAAATGTCTTAATTATTGATTTAAGCCTTACAGAACAGCGATCGCAGAAATATTTACTCTTATAATCAACCTCAATAATACTATTACTAAAACGCATAACACATTTTGGGTTTGAGCAATGAGAAAAACCAAGGGTATGACCTAACTCATGGACTGCTTCCTTAATAGCTCGTTCAATAAAGAGATCCCTATTGAATGGTCTTCTGTAAACCTCTGGATTTAACATATATAGTGACATTACAGCTCCACGACAGTTTAAGCAAGCAATCCCAAAAACAAAGTTTAAACTCCCAGAGTAAATATTTAAGTTTGTAACTGCTAAAACTCGATGATAACCTTCCTCTTCAGCTACTTTTCTTGCAATAGTTAAAAAATAATCCGCAACATACTGATCTCTTGATGGAACATAAGCTTCTTCAGGCGGAGGTATTATACTATCATCTATTTTTACGGATACATCTTTATATACATCAACAAGGCCATTGCCAATTTCCTCTAGAATATCATATTCAACATCATTTATTCGAACTAGCAAAATCTTCAGCAATTAGTAAACCTCCAGAAGATAGAAGGTCAAACTCCAGCAATACTATCTCTCTTTTTTAATTATTTTAAATTTGGGTGGAGAAATCCACTCACTTTTACACTTAGGACATCTTGATGGATCCAGGCTTGCTCCCTCTTTAAAGACAAATCCGCATTTTCTACATTGAGCAGGAACCATGACAAGTTGATATTTTCCGCCCTCTATTTTTCTTACAGACTTGGCTATGTGTTTTAAGTCGTTTAAAATTAACCGGATATCTCTTTCATCGAGAAATAGAGCAATATCTCTAGCTGATAGTGGTTCCTCAGATGTTAAAAGAATGTTAATAATTTTTTCTCTACGTGTCTGCATCTCTTCAGCCAACGAGAAGCCTCCATACAATAATCAAAAGCAATAATAAAATAGTAAGTAGTTAGTCTATTATTGCTTCTCTAATTAAATCCTTACAATTGCAACTTCTTTCTTTTGGCAACCTTTTTATTGTTTCAAGGAATATATTACGTACATCTCCTATTCTCTTAGCGAATATCTCGATGACTTCCTCATGAGAGACTTTACCTTGTATACCAGCTGCCCAATTTGTGACAATAGCTATAGTTGCATAACAGATACCAAGTTCTCTTGCAAGGACAACCTCTGGTACATTTGTCATCCCAACAAGATCTCCGCCCATAATTTTTATAGCATTGATTTCAGCAGGAGTCTCGAATCTTGGTCCTTCAGTAGCAGCATAAGTCCCCTTCTCATGACATTTAATATTGAGATCAGCACATACATCAAGTATTATTTTTCGAATTTCAGGGCAATATGGTTGTGTTACATCAATATGAACTACTTTAGCCATAGGAGGTTTATCTGGTAGCACTTTAATAGGTATCTCACCATCATAGAATGTGTAGACCCTTGATTTTGTAAAATCTATAAACTGATCTACAACTACGAGATCACCGGGTTTCATTAGCTTATTTAGAGAACCCGAAGCACTTGTAGAAATTATCCTCTCCACACCAAGTGTAAAAAGACCATAAATGTTTGCTCTATAATTTATCTTGTGAGGGGGGACTTCATGTTTTATTTCGTCGCTACCTGGCCTAGCATGCCTTGGTAAAAACGCAACTTTTTTACCATGAATTTCGGCAATTGATATTTTTGGTGTTACACCAAATGGTGTATCAACGAACATAGTTTCGGCTTCTTCAAAAAGATTATAAAAGCCAGAACCACCAATTATTGCGATTTCAGCTTTTTTTCCCATAGTAGCACCTCACAACGAAACTTGATAAAAATGTAAGAGTTGAAACTATTAAATTTTCGCAAATCTTTTTAAAAAATAAGAACATCTTACTAAATTCAAGAATAATGATAGCCTATCACTGATATAAATAAATATTCAAACTTAGTCTATAGTATTCAATGAGGATAAACGGCTAAGACAATGAGATATTATCACCTTGAAACTTATTGTTGTTCTTTCTTTTATGATTATTCCATTTTTGCTTCAATCAATAGTGGATTTTATATAGAAAAAGTAATAATTAAGTTCTGCATGTTCCAATATTGGTGATTACTTTATGCCCTTTAAGTACCTAAGAAATGGCTATGTAAAACCGGGTGTATATTTTGAGCAAGGAGACATAGTACTAGCCGAGGCAGCATTAATGGCTGGAGCACGATTTTTTGCTGGATATCCAATAACACCAGCGTCAGAAATTATGGAACACATGGCGTACCGGCTTCCAATGCTTGATGGAATTTTTATTCAGATGGAAGATGAAATAGGTGCTATAGCTGCGGTTATTGGTGCTTCATGGGCGGGAATGAAGGCTATGACTGCAACAAGTGGCCCAGGATTCTCTTTGATGCAAGAAATGATTGGATATGCACACATGACAGAAACCCCTTGTGTAATAGTTGATATGCAACGTGCAGGACCTAGTACGGGACAGGCTACACTACCAGGACAAGGAGATGTACAACAAGCTAGATGGGGAACCCATGGGGACCATAGTGCAATAGCACTTGCACCATTCTCAGTGAAAGAAGTTTTTGATATGACTATTCGTGCATTTAATCTATCAGAGGAATTTAGATCACCAGTATTCATAATGGGTGATGAGATACTTGGGCATTTAAGAGAAAGAGTAGAGATACCATCTATCGATGATATCAAAATCGTTAAAAGAAAAAAGCCTAAAAAGGAAGACGAAATTTTCTTTGGAGGACCAGAGACAGAGATACCACCTATGCCTATAGTAGGAGAGGGGTATAATGCACTAGTAACGGGATCTACTCATGATGAGAAGGGCTACAGGAAGGTATACGATGTAAATATTCATTATAGATTAGTTTCTCATCTTGTGAATAAGATAGAGAAAAACAAAGATAAGATTATAGATTACGAGATAATACATACGGACAACCCTGAAGTTCTCATAATTTCCTATGGATCCATGGCAAGAACAATTCCGGATACTATTCGCCTTGCAAAAAATGAAGGTATTCAGATAATAGGGCTTCGTCTTAAAACTATTTGGCCATTTCCAGATGATATAGTAAGAAAACTGTCAGATGATGTTGAATACATTTTGGTAGTTGAAATGAACATGGGTCAGATAGTGAGAGATGTAAAGGCGGCAGTTGCCGAGCCTAACAGGGTTTTCTCTATGCATAGACTTAGTGCAGGATTATTTACACCTTATGAAATCTTAACCGAGGTGAAGAAAATTGTCAAAAAGTGATTCTCAATATTATGAGAATCCAGTATTAAATTTTCTAAGGAAAGAAGTCCTACCTACACCATTTTGTCCCGGCTGTGGTAATGGTATTATCGCAAACGCTTTCATTAGAGCAGTAATGGAGTTAGGATACAAAGACTTTAACAACTTTGTATTTGTAAGCGGGATTGGTTGTGGTGCTTGGATAGTATCGCCCCACTTTAAGGCGGATTCTGTGCATGTAGCTCATGGAAGAGCGATACCAGTTGCAATAGGAATTAAGTTGGCAAAGCCTCATCTCAAAGTTGTAGTCATTAGCGGGGATGGTGATTTAGCAAACATTGGTGGAAATCATCTAATTCACGCAGCTAGACGTAACATAGATATGACAGTAATATTGGTTAATAACATGAACTTTGGGATGACTGGAGGGCAAACATCTAGCATGACACCTTATGGATTAACAACTATAACTGCACCTTTCGGCAATCCAGAACACCCATTTGATATTTCTGAATTAGTTTACTCCGCTGGAGCTGTTTTTGTTGCAAGATGGACAACATTTCATGTGCATCAATTGAAAAATTCTATCAAAAAGGCATTAAATACTCAGGGATTTGCATTTATAGAGGTAATTTCGCAATGTCCAACTGAACTAGGAAGACGCATAGGAATGGAAAAACCTTCTGAAATGATACGATGGTTCATCAAGAATTCTATACCAATCGAAAGAGCTAAGAATATGCTACCAGAGGAATTAGAAGGAAAATTCATTATAGGAGAATATCCTACCAAGGCAAGACCTTCATTCCTTAAAAGTTTAGAGGTTATTAAGAAAAAGGCAAAGGAACATTTGTATCAAATTGCAGTGGATTAAAATTAGTAATAATAAATATTAAATATTAAAAGTGTGTATCACTATTATTTTTATTGCCCTTTTATACAATAGGAGATGGAGGGAAAAAGAATTTCCCAGTCACCAACTAATAATATCCCAGATGAATCTTTTGCTGATGAGGAAGAAGAACGATTATTTTATCGATTTTTTAAAGATGTAAGCTGGCGAATAATAAATGAATATATTCCAAAGAGGAAAAAGAAAATTTTAGAGATTAATGATAAGCATGGGATGTGGTTTATAGACTTAGCGAAGCAAAAACATAAAATTACATTGATTGTAAGAGGCAATAGAAATTTCAAATACGCATCTCTACTTGTTTCAAAGAACGAAATGGAAAAGTATGTAGAAGTGCTTAATATTGATTTTAGCGACATCACAAAAATGATCGAAGACAGATTTGATATAATAATAGCTGATGGAGATACCATCTCAACGTATCAGAAATATAGAGAACTAATAAAAGATCTGGTCTCGCTTCTTAAGAAGAATGGAATATTGATAGCCTGCTTCGAAAATAGGTATTATAACATTAAGAAGTTTATTCCTAATTTAAATTTAGAACTATTGAGGACCTTCTTAAAAACAGGTGACATTTACTAT
>JAGGXT010000269.1 GCA_021162905.1 Candidatus Odinarchaeota archaeon
CAGCATTTCTCTCTTTTCAGTCCTTGTATATCATGCTGTGAGGCGAGGGAAGAAATACCTATTTGAGCTTATAGGAGGATATTTCTACGGACTATTATTAGAAGCTGCAAATATAATGCTTTTTGGTACATATTTTTATAGCGATGATTTTCTTTTCATAATTGCAGGGGTCCCTGTGGCTGTTGCTCTTGGATGGGCTGGCATAATATACTCTTGCATGGGAATATCTGATTCATTCGGATTGAAAGAAGAGATAAAGCCATTTTTCGATTCTATTCTTGCAATATTTATTGACCTATCAATGGATGTTGTTGCAATAAGATTGGGATTCTGGTATTGGGGAATTCCTTTTAATGAGGGATGGTTTGGTGTTCCAGCTGGAAACTTTGTTGGCTGGATGTTTGTCGTTTTCTACTACTCATTATTTTGTAGAATAGCAAGAAAGAAAATTAAAGACATGCGCACGTATTTTATCACTACTGTAGTGGCACTACCCTTCGTTGCCTATATATTAATGGCAGCATCCCTATTAGTTACAATGATTGTTTTTATAAGAGGTTTTCAATTGTACGATCCAACAAGCCAGTTATGGATTTTTGTCTTTCAATTCTCTCTTTTTCTCACAATTGTTATAATAGGGTCTATACACTTTAAGCCGACTCCAAAAAATGTAGATTGTGCATATAAGCTTGTACCATTAAGCTTTCACATATTCTACATTGTTATGTTCATAATATTTGAGATGTACAGAGAAAACATAATATTGACGGTTTCGATTCCCTTCTTTTTCCTACTAAATGAGATTATAATCGAGAGCTATCGTTTTTCTAGAAAGCATTAAAGCATTGCCCATATCTTAAATATCAATTTTTTATGTTTCGCTTCGAAAATCTTGGATATTCTTTAATGTGCATTACGTAGCCTTTGTATTCTTTATTTAATCTATCGATTAATTTTTGATCTGCTGTAAATAAAATAGACTTTCTAAGTTTTGCAAGAGATACGTAAGCTGCATCATAAACTGTTATACCATTAGCTATACAACTTTTGATAAACTCATGTAAAAAGTCCTTAGTGATAGAGAATAAAGAAATATCGTAATAAAGCAAGCTCTCTCCAACATTTATTAAAATCTCATCATCAATATTCCTCTTAGAAAAACGAATTGCATTTAGTACTTCGAATGGTAAAATCATAGGTGCTATAAGCTTTATATGACCTCGAATATAATCATCTCTTAATTTTAAAGCTTCTTCACGGAAATCTTCTATTAAATACCACTTGGCAACCACACTAGCATCAACTACGATTTCCATCTGATAGATTCCCTCCACTTTCGAATTTCATCGGTGCTGCTCCATCCCTCATCAGGGGTAATTACTGCTTTTTCGTTCAATAAAAGAGCTATCGCAAGGTTTCGATTTTCTTCTTTCTCAATAATTTCTTCTATCTTCTCCCGTATAGCTTTACTCCAGTTAATATGTTTGAATTTCTTCATTTTTTCCTTAAGTTCCTTGGGTATCCTAAAACTAACTACTTCCATAGTTATCCCCGTTTACATGTAATACTATATTACTAAGATTACATACCATTTCACATTTATAAATATAATTCATAAGTCAAATCTTAAGAGTGAGAGAATTAGGCATTTCACTCTTTTCTCGAGATATTCCTAATAATTCAGTTGATACACACAAGGTAGAGAGAAACGATTTAATACCCAAAGAGAAAGGCCTTATAGGTTTTACATACTGTTTGCTTATTTCAATCGCTAATTATTTATTACGAAATCTTTTAATATCAAAAGTGCAAACTGTTTAAATGAGGTTTGTGTATGTGGAGGATTTACGTTCTCCGTTAGCAGTAGATGTTTTATGTCTTCTTCTGGCTTAGTTATTAATATATCATCTCTCTCTAATTTTGCTGGAAGAACAAATCGAGGTGAGCTGAGAGTATGTCAGAAGAGTTTCTAAACGAGTTAAGAAGAATAGAGGCTAAATGGCAAAAGAAGTGGGAGGATGCAAAAGTTTTTGATGCAAAACCAGATCCAAGTAAACCAAAATACTTTCTAACAGTTCCTTATCCCTATGCCAGCGGGCCTTTACATATAGGGCATGGCAGAACTTACACAACTGCTGATATCTTTGGTCGCTTTATGAGAATGAAAGGATATAATGTATTATGGCCTATGGCGTTTCATATTACTGGAACACCTATTGAAGGTATCTCTGCTAGAATAGTTGAGGGTGATAAAGATACAATAGACTTGTACACCTATTATGTTAGCTTGTACGAGAAAGATCATAAAAAGATAAGCGAGATAGTAGAGTCTTTCAGAGAGCCTTGGAATGTAGCAAAGTTCTTTTCAAAAGTAATCATAAATGACTTTAAAGCGTTAGGATTTGGCATCGACTGGCAGAGAGTATTCACAACTGGAGATCCTGAATACAACCAGTTTATTACTTGGCAATTTAAAAAGTTAGCAGAAAAGGGTTTAATCAAGAAAGGGAAGTATCCTGTGCTATATTGTCCAAAGCATAAAAATGCTGTAGGTGAAGACGACATAAAAGGCGGCGACGTTATAGAAGCGGATGTTGCTGAGTTTGTTGCTGTGAAGTTTAAGACTGAAGATGGAAAATTTTTAGTGGCCGCAACTCTAAGACCGGAGACTATATATGGTGTAACAAATGTCTGGGTTCATCCAGAAAAAGTCTATGTTGAGGCTAAGGTAGATGGAGAAGTATGGATAATCTCAAAGAGATCTGCAGAGAAGTTAATGATGCAAGATAGAAAAGTTGAGATAATTAAGGAATTTAAGGGAGCTGAATTACTAGGGATATATGTTGAAGCTCCAACTGGTGTTAGAGTGCCTGTATTGCCAGCTACATTTGTTGATGTAAATCATGCAACTGGAGTAGTCTATTCTGTACCAGGGCATGCCCCCTATGATTGGATGGGGCTATACGACCTAAAACGCAATCCAGAAATTTTGAAGAAATATGGATTAGATCCTAAAATAATTGAGGATATGGAACCCATATCAATAATCAAGATTGACGGATTCGGAGATTATCCTGCTGTTGAGATATGTGAAAAGATGGGTATTAAGTCTCAAGAAGAAACTGAGTTGTTGGATAAAGCTACTGAGGAGATATATAAGAGTGAATACTATCATGGAATAATGAAAGACAACTGTGGCCCCTTTTCTGGAAAGAAGATATCTGAAATTAAGGAGGATGTAATTAAGTTTTTCAAGGAAAAGGGATGGTTTGATATAATCTATGAGGTAACCGCGAAGGAGCTACCTGTTTTCTGCCGATGTGGCGGTGAGGTTATAGTTGCGGTAATGCCTGACCAGTGGTTTATTGATTACGGTGTTAAGTGGTGGAAAGAACAAGCATTTAAATGTCTAAATAACATGGCTATAATACCAGAGACCTACAGGAACTTGTTTGAAGCAACATTTGACTGGTTGAGAGAGCGTCCGTGTGCACGAAAAAGGGGATTGGGGACCCCATTACCATTTGATAAGTCTTGGATAATAGAATCTCTTTCGGACAGTACAATCTATATGGCATTCTATACGGTCATCCATAATATTAGGAAATATAACATAAAACCGGAGCAACTAATCTATGAGTTCTGGGACTTTGTATTCCTAAATAATGGTGATGTTAAGGATGTAGCTAAGAAGACTGGAATTCCAGAAGACGTGTTACAGACCATACAAGTTGAATTTCAATACTGGTATCCCAATGACCATAGGCACACGGCTCCTCCTCATATCTCAAATCATCTGTCATTCTTCATATTTCACCATGTCGCGATATTCCCAGAAAAGTATTGGCCTAAAAAGATTACGTTGAACGAAGTTGTTATCCGCGAAGGAAGAAAAATGGCAAAATCATTAGGTAATGTTATCCCATTAGCTGAAGTACCAAAAAGATACTCCTCAGACCTATACAGATTATACATAGCCTCTGCAGCAGATCTAGGCGTTGTTGTTGATTGGAGAGAAAAAGAGGTTGTCACTGTTAGGCGAAAATTGCACCAATTCTGGCTATGGATACAGAACGTTCTAGAAAAGTCAAAACGAGAGCCAATAGACCCTGAAAAAATAAGTTATCCGAGTAAGTGGCTATTATCAAGAATTAACACAACAATAAGAGAAGTTACTAAAGCGTATGAGGCAATGTCATTCAGAACTGCTATTGTTAAAGGATTTTTCGATATATTGTCAATGTTATCAAAATACGAGAAGATGGCAAGGGGCGTTCCCGAAGATGAAAAGTATAACATATACTGGTACATCTTGGATAAGTGGATACGTATGATGGCACCAGTAATACCCCATACGGCCGAGGAAATATGGGAACGCATGGGGAATACAACATTTATCTCTGTTGAAAAATGGCCAGCGCCTGATGAATCATTAATCGACGAGAATATTGAGAGAATAATCAAAATGATTGATAACACAATCGCAGACATTAAGGAGATAATGGGTCTATTGAAGACTAAACCCAAAAAGGCTATTATTATACTGGCTGAAAAATGGAAATACGATGCGGTGAAATCATTAGTAGAAAACAATGTAGCTCCCAACATGCGAGATATGATGAAGTTCCTAATGCAAAAAGATGAATTTAAGAAGAAAGCAAATGAAGTAAAAGCAATGGTCAATAAAATAGCTAAAGCTCAAAGATTCTGGCCATTTGCAAATCCAGAGAATGAAAGGAAAGTATTCAATGTCTTAGAGAATTACATAAAAGAGGAAACAGAATTAGAAGGCATAGAAGTTCAATTCGCTGAAGAGTCAACAGATCCAAAGGCAAAACAAGCAATTCCCGGAAAGCCATCAATAATATTGACATAACCAATATTATTTATTCACTTTTTTGTATTTTGCATATCATTATAAATGAGCTTCAATTTTGTTGGTGAGAAGTATATTAAGGAGTTACGAATGATTTGTGGTAACACCATTTTCAGCCAGTTTCATAGATATATATTGATGAATTGTAGAAACTTGTACTGGTAGTTTCAGTAAAACCATTGTGCTATAAAGTAAAAGTTAAAAATAAAAAGTTTTCATATACTATTCTTAAGGTTGATGCTTAGTGATAGAAAAAACAATCTATATCCAAGGCATTAGTAGAGAACGTATATTGGAGCTTATTAAGAGATCAACAGATTATTTTGTATCATATACCAGATATCACAAGAGAACAAGTGGAACTATAAACTCGATAGGGACTTTCTATCTTCTAAAAGTAGGCTGGACTACTACAAGTTATTATAAGAAGAAAAATAAAGGAACCAATAGAAGTGAAGGATGGTCCAGTTTAATACACGTTTTTGATGCAATCCATGGGATTGAGATTACAACTATTCTTCTTCTTGTGGTATTCTCTTTTATGGCAATATTTCTCATGTCTCTTGCTATAGTATGGATAATTGGGACCGTCTTCACATTTGGTAGCTATCGTTATAGAAAGGATAAATATATTCTGGAAATTGTTGGAGAGGATTATGAGAAAATAAAGAGCTTCACCAATAGACTCATTAAGAATATTGTAAGAGAGCATGGATTCATTACTCCAATACATCAGGACGATGTTGATAAAAATGTCTATATCATGGTCAAGGAGTTAGAAAAAAGTTATAGATATTTCAATAAAGGTAGATTGATTCTTGAAATTGCTGTGTTTTTCGGATTGGTTTGTGAGCTCATTAAGTTCGCTGTTGAGTTCTCTAATATATACACGTTTCCTTCTGAAATAGTTTGGTATTTGTGGCGTTTTCCCACTCTGTTGATAGCATTAATCGGATTAATAATTATGATAATAGGTGAAACTAAAATACGTAAAGTGAAGTTATAAAAATAAGATAAATAGTATTTTTATTTTATTTTGTATTATTATTGTTGCTTAAGAGCGTAGCAATGTATATTACTAATGCTATACACAGTGGATACGAAATCATGCCGATTATGCTCCCTATAAGCGGATATGCAGACAAATATGCCATAAAGAGAAACCCAGAAAGATTAAGAACTATGGCCACTAGTAGAAGGATTAGTATGTCAA
>JAGGXT010000340.1 GCA_021162905.1 Candidatus Odinarchaeota archaeon
CGAATACACCGAATCTTCATGGCCCTCGAGGGTTCTCAGCAGCTCACCGCTGGCAGCGTCCCAAACCCTCACAGTCGCATCCCTGCTTCCGGAGGCTATATACCGACCGTCGGGACTCCATGCAACCGAATACACCCAGCCTCCATGGTCCTCGAGGGTTCTCAGCAGCTCACCGCTGGCAGCGTCCCAAACCCTCACAGTCGCATCCCTGCTTCCGGAGGCTATGTATTTGCCGTCGGGACTCCACGCAACCGAATACACCCAAGAAGCGTGGCCATCTGATTTGATCAGGTATTTTATTTTATAAAGTTCCATTAGTCTTTGGGATGCGAGTTCATGCTTTGGGTTGATGGTCAGTATTTGTTTGTATACTGAAATTGCCGCTTGTATGCTGTTGTTTTTCTCATATTTTAGGGCAAGTGCGAGCAGGGCTTTCACATCAGACAGTGACTTTTGGAGTCTTTCCTCTGGATTTGGTACTTCGCTTTCAATTTTCTTCATGATATAATAGGTGACATCGCATGGCTCCAGTTCGGTCATGAGGCTTAGTTTTTCAACTGATAATAAACCCTTGCTTAGAAGCTCGTCTAAGCTTTTAATAGCGTTCATGTAGAAATCCTTGTAATAGATTACTTTTCCGCATTTGCTGATGACTCCGATATTCTTCTCTATAATCAGCTTTATAACAATATCTGTGGAGCCCTTAAATTTCTCTTTCAGTTTGTCCATGTAAATTTTCTTTTTGTCAGCAAGCAAGCTCAAAATGTTTTTTCGGCTTACAGCTCTATCTGCGGTAACTATCCAGTCGTCGGATAATTCTAAAACTCCTAGGAGAACATCTGCATTGACACCCCCCCTATTGCAGGCCTCCTTTATTTCGCTCACAGTATATTCCTTATCATCATTAAGAAGATGGGCCACTTCCCCATATAGCCGCTTCACATCGTCCCTCGACTTATAATATATAAATTCAGTTTTGTAGACCTCACCCATACTGACTAGCTCATCTAATATTTCTTGTAGCCCATACTGCCTTGCTTCGTTGACCGATACGAGACCCCGCTCCTCTAGGATTTTCCTAACAATATCTATTTTCGGCAGAGCTTTATACTTATTGATTAGCCTGTCTATCATAGTCTTTGTCTTTTTAAGTAGTTGGACATCTCTACTCATTTCAAGTTCAGCTGATTGGTGTCTCAGCGAAGTCAATGCGACTGATACTTGTTTCCTTTGAAGTGCTTCTACCACTAGGGAAATGCTCCGCCAACGCTTCTCCTTTCTCTTCTCTAAGCATCTTTTAACAATTTGTTGTAGCCATCCTGGTGTTTGTTTAAAACCTCTAGGTGGTCTTGTTAAAATTTGAATTGCTAATTGTCCGGGATACTCTGCATAAAAGGGTGGTTCTTTCTCAAGCATTTCATAAAGCAAGCATCCGAACTGCCATATATCCGTTCTCTGATCTATCTCTCCATATTCATCGGGATTTAACTGCTCCAGTGCACTATACATAGGTGTTCCAATAAATCCACTTCTTGATGATGCCCGGAGAAGAACTTTGGCGATACCCCAATCACTTAATTTTGGTTCTCCATTGCATATAAGAATGTTTTCGGGTTTTATATCACGGTGCACTATGCCGCGGTAATGCGCGTATTCAAGAGCCCCTGCGATTTTTATTGCGATGTTAATGATTTCATCTAAGCTGAGCTCTTTCATCTTTTCCCTCAAATTAGTGCTACAATATTCCATTACAATATGTGGGAAGGTTTTCGCTCCAAAATCAAATACCCTCACAATATTTTTATGCTTTAGCCTTTTCCACAAGTCAGCCTCGCCAATGAAAATGTCAATATCGCTCTTAGTTAGAGTTTTCCGGACATCAATTTTTGGAATTTTAACAGCGTACTTTACTCCATTCTTTTCAGCCAGCCATACCTCGGAGAACCCACCAACGCCTATCAGCTCGATTAGCTTGTAGCCGGGGATTCTAATATAGCTCAAGAAGGTACCCCCGCAAAATGAAAAAATGTATTATTACAAGTATAATCCTTGAAAAGAATATTTAAAGGTATCTGCAGTGTCTCTACACAATTTTTGGCGAAATTATTAAGGGGATTATCTGCTACAGAGCAACTACGCGAGAAGTTATTAAGATTAGAAAAAGGTAGTGCTATAATTTAGGCATTTGGTATTCTACAGATGATGTGAAGCATGTTAGTAATTTTTAGAGTGAAATATTATGCTTTAAGGAGAAGGTAATGATGGGTTAGAAATTTGTCTGTAAAAGTTCTTGTAAATGCTGAAGTGAGAGGATGACTAAGGATTTTAATAATTGTGATGAGGAGATTTGCTGATGCAAAAATCTTCCTAGCATTGTTGTAAGTCAAGAATGTAATGCTAGGTATCTTGCAGGTTTAAGGATTTTAATTTTCGGAACAGAGGTAATAGAAGCATTATTGGGTGGCATCAGAAGATTGTTTGCTCATATGGATTATCGTATAATCTCTTAGCTCTTAAATGCTAAAACACCGTATATCACCTACTCATGGATGCGTCCATTAAAACGTAAATTCTATATACATGAATGATGAAAATAGTATCCTAAGGGGTTATACTATGAAATTGGAGGATTATCCTATTCCCTTTAAAATAAAGGTAATGAAATTTATGTATTATCATTTTATCCTCTTCGTAATACTGACTGTTTCCCTAGTTTTGATAGTAAGTGATGTAGTGATGTATTATTTATTGCGTTTAGATTTCATATTTAAGTTGTTATTTATTAGTGTTGTAGATGTTGCTTTGTTTTTTTTAATGCTGAAAATATTAGGTCGTTTATATGTGAGTTCTTATAAGCTGAAGGTGGAGATTGCAAACGATGTAATACATGTGTCTAGAGATATGGGCAGGCCGTTAACACCATCAGATATACTTACTCATTATAAGTTAACTCCAGAGTTAGCTTCGGATGTTTATGACTATTTGTCAATGAAAGGTTTCTTAAAAGAGTTTGCATTGATAGAACAAGCTCAAAAAGAATTAATATCGATGGCTGAAAAGACTGCGGGTCTGCTGTCAATAAACAAAGCAATCGCCATATCAAAGTTACCTATACCAATAATCCAGAAAGCATTTGAGTACCTCGAAAAGCAAGGTCTGATTAAAAAAGTTTATGAGAATATCTATGATTTCCTTGGTGTTAGAGAGTTCTCCGATCAAGAGAAAGAGATTATAAAACTTGCGTATAATAACAGTGGACAACTTACTCTAGAAGAAATATCGTTAAAAACTGGATGGAATGTTGAAACGATATTATCGCTTCTAGAATCGCTTGAAAATAGAGGTGTTGCAATAAAGGCTACATTCCATGGAAAGCAAGTTTGGTACTTTCCAAGCATTATACAACCCAGAGAGAAAGAAACAGAAAGTAGTTAATGACTAAAAAAGCGGAATTGATTGATTATACCATAAATTGTCGAATTCTCTTATTGCTTCTTCTATTTCCTCGGGATCACTACTTATATTAATTAGTTCTATGTTTTCTCTTAATCCACTTGTAGTCAAGTTAAATGATCCAGAGATATATAATCGTTGATCTATGATTAACATTTTTGCGTGTAAATTAGGCACGCCTCTTAAAAAGATTATTGAATCATAACGTTTTGCGTTTTCAATAAGAAAATAATAGGCAGCTGTTTGATTCGGATTGAAGTCGGGAGAAATGGGTTTAACCAAAATATATGTGGGTACCTCATTAGCTAAAACAGCTTTTATGATTTTTTCAGCAACTCTTAATGAAAACCAAGGAGTACATATTCTGATAATACTCTCCGCCTTTTCTATCTCTTTTAGGATATAGGAAAACCCTTTTCCAATTAAAACTTTCTTTATTTTATGTTCTTTTTCTCTTTCAGAGCGTGATTGCATTTGATCGATTTTTGTAATTATTTTTTCAATCTCGTTTATTCTCTCTTTCCAAAGTTTTTTCAAGGGTTTATCGCTTTTAGCATAAAGTATTTTCAAATATTTTAAAGCCTCAGATAGCTTAATCTTGGCCTTGTTATAATCGCCATTTTGTAAATAATATTCTCCCTCTCTTTTTAACTGTAAAATCTTCTCGTAATATGACATGAAAATCGCCTTAAAAATACTATTAGAACTAATAG
>JAGGXT010000117.1 GCA_021162905.1 Candidatus Odinarchaeota archaeon
TAAAAAACTTCATACAAAAAGACCCAGAACCAATAATAGCCTTCTACGGCGGAGAACCCCTCCTAAAAATATCCCTAATGGAAAAAATAATAGATCAAATACCAGCGAAACACTACGTACTACAAACATATCTAACATAAACATTATATACTTCTTTAAGCTACTTTTACATGGTGTTCCCTATGAGTATCGAGAAGGCAAACGAATATCAACCCAAGTTTTTCGAGGAGAAAATAAAGGAACTACCTTTAAAGTGGAGGAAAGCCTTACAAAAAGTTCTTTTGCTTAGAAACATCAGTAATCCAAACACAAAAGCACAATATCTTCAAACCGTGCTTAGTTTTTATAGAATAACTAAGGTTAAAGAACCTGAAAAGGTTACAAGGGAAGATGTTGAAAAATGGGTTGCAAAAATCAGGGAGGAAATGGCTGAGTGGAGTTTCGCAAGCTACGCAGGTAAGTTTAAAACCTTCATGAAAACCTATTTTGAAACAAAAGACTATCCTCCAAGTGTTGCGTGGATAAAACCGCCTTCTAAAAGTGTTTTAATAAAGAAAAACAACAAGATGAGAGATAAGATTCTAACTGAGGAGGAAATAAAGAAGCTTGTGGAAACGGCAAGAGACATTAAAGTTAAAACCTTCATAATGATGACTTGGGAAGGAGCTTTAAGGCTAGGTGAAGTTTTAAACCTTAGAATCAGAGACTTAGAGTTTACAAGATACGGTGTAAAGGTGAGGATTCTAGGTAAAACAGGTGAAAGAACAATTCTTCTTTTCAAATCTCAACCATACATAAAACAATGGTTGCAGGTGCATCCTTTCCGCAACGATCCAAACGCATACTTGTTTGTTAGTCTTTGGGGAGGAAAATGGAGGCAGGTTAGACCTGAAAGCTACAAGAACTACCTAGCTAGATTGGCTCAAAAAGCAGGAATAAAGAAGAGGGTTCACCCACATATGTTGAGACATACGAGGTTAACGGAATTAGCTAAAGTTTTAACTGAGCAAGAACTTAAGATTTTTGCGGGTTGGGAGCCAGATTCAACTATGGCTTCAATATATGTTCACCTTTCGGGGAGAGATGTTGAGAAGGCTTTGTTAGAGAAGGTTGCAGGTGTAAAGATAGAGGAGGAAGAGGAGAAGAAGCCTTCTAAACTTGAGCCTAAAATATGTCCTCGATGCGGTTGGGAAAATGTTCCTGAAGCCTTATACTGCAGTGGTTGTGGTTTAGTTTTAGATGAGAAAATGGCTTTCAAAATCAGGGAGAAGGAAGAAGAGAAAACGGAAACAATAGAGAAGCTTGAAAAAGCATTAAAGAAACTTGCAAAGGAGAAACCAGAGGTAATAAAAGAACTGTTAAAAGCTATGGAAAGCTAGTTCTTAAATTTCTCAAATATTTTCTCTATTTCTTCAACAATTAAGATCCATCTAGCATATTTCTCCAAATATTCCCTAAGCTTTTTCTCCAGTTGAACTTGAGTATGATTTTTTCTCATTTTTCTCCTCCTATAAACTTCTTTCTCCAAGAACATCCTCCCCGTCACCATTTGTTTTAAGAGAATCCCATCTAGTTTTAGTGTAAACAAATGGGCCTTTAACAACAAAATATTTAGGATGATCTTGAAGAAACAGTCTTAACTCGCCTTCTTGCATCCTTAACTTCATGGCCAATGCTGAAATACCTGCTTCTCCTCCCATCTCCTGTAGGGCGTACAATACCCTTGTAACATCAAGTTCTTTATCATGAGGTTGAGGTGTTGATGATTCTCCTTCCTCTTCTTTCTCTCGCTGTGGCTCTTCTTTCCTAGTATCAGAGAGAGGAGATTCTAAAAGTTGTTTAACTCTTGGAATACATTTCCTACAAACATTTGTGTAACTAGTTTTTTCAACAACATCTTCAGGAAGCAGGAATTCTGCAACATTTTCCTTACATATTTCGCATTTAACCTGTGATAGGCCTTTCTCCACTCTATTTACGCACTTTGAAATCAAATCATCAAAAACAGTTTTTTCCTCCTTTTTCTCTTCTTCTTTGATTATCTCTCCTTTTTCACTTTCCTCTTCCTCTATGATTTTTCTTTCTTTAAGCAATTTTTCAAGTCTATCTTTGTATAAATAGTAGATTTTACCTTCCCTTGTTTGTTGATCCTTTTTCAAAAGTTTAAGGTTTACAATTGCATCTCTTACAGGTCTCCAATGGTCAAACTCGCTCCATTCCACTAAATCTTTTAACTTAACCTTGTAAGCTTCTTCTGTTTCTTTCAATTCTTCTAGGTGGGCGGCCAAAGCCTGTAAAACGATGTTCTCCTTTTCCCAGCTTCCTAAGAGTTTCCCTTCGATTTGTTGTTCTGCAAAGCTAAGCATTTCATCAAACTTATCAGGGAAAATAATTTTGCAAATTGCCAAAATCGGAGCCCAAAGGTTAAAGTATCTTCCTGTAAGTTTGTTGGTTGGTTGAAGCTTCACGTATTCTTCATAGACATCTTTCCATCTTGTTAAGGCAAACTTTACAATTTCTGTTCTTGCTTCTTCCCATCTAGTGTCTTTCTCAATTTCGTTTCTTCTCTTTGCATATTGTGGATCTTCCCTTTTCGTCATGATAATTGTTATTGCCTTGTCTTCATGTTCCAATTCTTCTCTTGAAGCCAAAACCTTTGGACAATAAACTTTAAACTCTAGAACTTTGTTTGGGTTACCTTCTTCACATCTTGGAACAACTGCACCTTGCTCAACTCCAGCTTCAAGAATTGCTGAAATTATTGGGCCGAAAATCTTATGTCTAAGGATTCTATGGGCTTCATCGATTATCATGGTTGGTTTGGTTTGTTCAATTATCCTGAAAATAGTTGCTTCTGAGGGAGAAACAAATTTTTTAGTGGCATTCCAGCAAACTTTCATGAGAATCATTAAATTTGTTCCTTTAGCTGATCCTTTTTCACCTCTAAAGATTAAAAACGGAAAATATGAGAACATAGGGTGAAGATAGGTTCCAACAATCCAACACACAACAACATAGTACAAAATATCATCATCAAAATAAACATAATATCTATACCATGCAACCATATTTTCAAAAATTGATGTATCGAAGTTTCTCATTTCTTCTGGATTTCTTTGACAGGTAACATAAAGCAGTAGTAATTTCTTCTTGAAATTTTCGTCATGGATTAATTTCTCATTTTTATACCGGAAAACAAAATGAGAAATACATGAATCATGTAATGTTGAATGGGAAATGTCATTTTGATTATGTTCCGATAACACGGGAATTTTACTAAGTGTGAAATTATTTAAGACGGGAATTTGTTTTAATGACTTGCAGGTATTGATAGGTATAATATAAAACATTCCTACATCAGGGTGGAAGTGTATGGGTCCATCAAGTATAGTGACGTTGTTATTAAGTTGTTCTTCAATAAGCTTGTCTAGATCCTCTTCCTCTTCTTCCTCACTATAATATGGGCAAACTTCATGGCAATACTTTGTATCCTTCAATCTTCCACAACCAAAAGCGTATTTATGTCTTACAACTGACTTTACAACATATTCAAGTTCTTTTTCAGGTAATGGAGGTCTGTTTTTCCTATTCCATTTTTGTAGTTCTCTTAAAATTTCTCTTGGCGTTCTCCCTCTGTTATAGAAGTATCTTGCAAGGTCAAAAGCCCTCTCGTTTCTCTCCCCTTCCTCCACACCCTCCTCCAAAATCAACTTAATACAATATGGAACTTTCTTTCCAAGCTTTACTGGTTGTTTTTCCTCAAACTCTTCCTTTCCTTTTTCTTCTTCTGGTGAAAAAAGTTTCTTCAAATTGTAGATTAATAGATCAGGGTTGTCGATTGTTTTCGGCTTTGTTGTTTTGCTAATAATTTTGTATTGTTTACCGCTTGGATGTATTGAAGGTGGAGCAACAACATAGCTTCCTTCACCTTTAACTGTAACCTCTTTTATGATCGGTGTTGTTGGAACCAGTTTTTTAGCCTTGAAATAAACATGGTAGCCTTTACCTGTTTTCACAACAAGAGTTGACTCTAACAACTTTTCTTTGTCTTGGAAAGCCTTGCTGAGAACCTCTTCATTATCGAAATCTATGACAAAAAGGTTATCTGAGATTTTCCCGCAAACAATACCAATATTTACAACTTTGTCTTTAAACCATCTTTCAACTTCTTCCTCTGTGGTTTTTCTTTCCTGATACTCTTTCCACTCGAAAATTGGGGTTTTCTCCTTGAACCTCAACGGTATAATATTGAAGCCTAGACCTCTATAAAGCTCGACATGTTTCCATAACTCCTCCATATATTCCTTGAACGTGACGTCTTCACTTGACACCTACACGTACCTCCTCAGAAATTGTCTTTAAAAAGTAGTAGATTGGGCATTTTTCAGTTGCATAGAAACCGCAAACCGTGTTATCCGTGAAGCAAGGTAGATTTAGTTTGATCAATATGTGAAAATAAATGTCCCCTTCACATGCGAAAATTTTATTTTCCTTGTTTTCCTTACTTTTCATGGCCCCCGACCTCCCTTATTTCCTTATTCCTCCAGAAGTTTCTCGATTTCAGGTATTTTTTCAATTATTTTGAAGAGCGTATCCTTATCTGGCGACAATACTAAAAGATTATTGGCAATACAATAGAATTCGCTGGTTTTATGCCTGTCAACAAATGTCTTTGGAACGGTTAAAATGTATTGGACATATTTTTCTCTGATCTTCTTCTTGATTAGCTTTCTTTTCTGCACCTTGATGTAGAGGTCATTTTCCACCATTTTCTTTATCACCTAAGTAGATGGTGAAAAACTAGGTCACTTAAATTTATCGTTATACAAATAATGAAACCTTATGTTTATAAGATTTCAGTTAATTTGAATAACTGAAATCTTAAGTAAATATAGCAACATAAGGTTTTCAAAAGAAGCATGAACAGAAATGTATTTTAGCTACATTTTCTCTTGAGTTGTAAATATAAAAAATGGTTCTGAAAATGAAAAATTAAGTTGAGGTTTCCATTGCTTCTTTTAGTTTTCGTATTATTTCTTTTGCTACTTCTATGTTGCTTTTTCTTGTTGTTTTTCCTTAACTTGTTCTACTGTAGAAGTTTCAGGTCCTGTTTTTTCTACTGTAGAATTCTACGGTAGAAAAAACATTAAAATATTGTCTGTCTTATCAGTCCTGTCTTCTTTAGGTTTTGAGTTCCTGGTCCTTAAAAACTTTCATTAGAAGTTTTGAGTAGCAACATTATCAAAACAAGTTTTAAATTTTAATTATGTAAAATGGTTTTGACTTCCTGGATATTAAAAACCGATTCAAGTAATGACTATTTACCTTAATTATGTATATATTATCCCTCTCCTCGCTCGTTTGTGAGATTGTAAGTTTGTTTTAAAAGTTCTTTAATGTCTCTCATAAGCATTCTCCTAGCTTGTTCCCAATGTAAGAGGTTATATTCCTTCATTATTGCTTTTAATGAGCCGTGTTTGAGATAGAGATATGCAGGCCTCTTCTCTAAGTCTTTTGTTTCAGGTTCTAAGGTTTCTTTTTCCTTTTTCTCCCCATTTTCAAAATCGAAAAATGCTATATCGTAAGTGTCATAGCTAACTGAGGTTTTAGGAACATTATAAAACTCAATTGGAGGTTCACCATCAAGTAAATCTATAAGTGCAAATTTTTTAGATACTTTTTTAATAACGGCCGTGCATATATCAGGGCTTTTAAAAGCAGGATCCAAATCTCTATATGAAACCGTTATAAAAATCCATTTACTCCTATATTTCCTCATTAGATAAGCTAACTTAAGCATTTTAACGTTAGGTTTACTTGTGGCCCTTCTAGCAGGTAAATAAACACCGGCCTCATCAAAAATGAAAAGTTTAGTTTTAGCATCACTTGTTAACCAATTTTTCAACTTAGTGTAACTATCTATAAGTTCAAACCTGTCAGTTCTAATGTTTGTTGCTACTTTTTGGACTAGTCCTAGTTTTTGCGTTACTTCTGCGGTAAGTAAGCTAAAATCTGTTTTTCCCGTTCCCTTTTTACCGTAAATTATTATTAGTGGTGCAGGTTCTGAAAAAATTGTTTTGACCACATCTGCGTAACATCTTATTTCTTCACTCATTTTCAAGCACCGATTTTATGGCCCTTCTGAATAGCGGTGACCTAGAGGCCAACTCAGTTAAAATATCTGCTTTTTCCTTAAACCATTTTGCAGTTCCTCTCTTCTTAAGTATTTGTATTATTATTTCGCAACCTTTCTCAACTTCTTCATCTAGTTCTCCTTTTTCCTTTGCAAGATACCTTACAATATGCCAATGTGCTATCTCTTCTGCATGTACATTACAGGCGTAGTCTTCTATTTCAGGTTCTTGTTGTTTCCATGCTTGGGCCAAAAGCTTTAATCTTTCAAATAGTTTCTCTTCACTCAAGCGTTTCACCCCTTAGAATTTTAATATTTAAGTTCCGATCTTCTAATTATTATTTCTCCGTTTCTCTCAATAAAAACAACTATGTTTCCGGTTTTTAAATTTAATTTTTCCCTTACGACTTTAGGTATTGTGATTTGTCCTTTTGTTGTAAGCTTTGATATTCCTAAGATTTTTTCCATGAGCTTCACCGATGTAAGGATTGTTGGAAATATTTATAAAGTTTTACATGTAAAGATAATAAGGAAGTAAGAAAGTAAGGAGAGCAAAACCATGTTCTTGGAATTCTATCTGGGAAGCGATGAAGATGTACACATAGATCTTTTGGCACAGGTTGAAGTAGTTGCACAGTTAAAGCTTCTAAGGGCCCTTGCAAATACGATATATAGCTGTAAAACGGAAAAAATACCTAAAAAACAGTTGCTAGAGTTTTTAGGAGAAATCTACAGTAACTTAATGGAAATACTCGACGTGATAATATGCAAAGACTTCCCAACTCTGAATAGCATAGTCGTCAAAACTCCAAAAGAAGAACAAAAAACATAATTCTATTTTTTGTAAAATACATTAACTTTAAGTTTCACGGCGTTATACTCTAGGTGGGGTTGTTTATATGAGAGATTGGGAGGAGTTTGAGAGAAAAGTTTTCAGAGAGTTTTTAAAAGAAGGTTTTAAAGCCAAATTAACAAGTAAAATTGGAGAATTGCATGGAGATGTTGAAACACATGATCTTCTTGTAGAATGCACACTTAGGAAAAATAGCGGTGTTTTATGGCTTTGGAGAGAGAGAATTAATAGAGCAATTAAATACGCAGAAAAAAGAAGAAAAATTCCTTTACTTGTTGTTGGAATAAAAGAAACAGGGGAAAAATTTGCATTACTTAGGTTTGATGATTTTATGAAACTCTATAAGGCTTATGAATCTTGTAAAAGGTTTTCAGAGGTTTTTTCAGTTATAAAAGAGATAGTGAATGAGAAGTATAGAATGTTTAAGTTAGATACTACAAACCAACGGAATCTTCCTGCACAAGTTAAAACCAAAGTATCTACACAAACTTGACACTATCCTAGTATCAATAGATGGAAGAAAAGAAACAACAGAGTACTATCGAGGCAAAAACACATA
>JAGGXT010000247.1 GCA_021162905.1 Candidatus Odinarchaeota archaeon
ATAATTTCTTTATACTTTAAATTCTTTAAATTTTATTAAATAATGATTGATTGTTATGAGATATAACTTTTAATAATAAATACAAAGTAAATACATAAGTGGCTGTATTAATACGGAGCTTTAATAAGTGATAGTTCTAGTAATAAGATGTTTGGGGAACAACGACTCGGTAGTTAATAAAGTTGATAAATATGATTGTCATAAATAAGTGTTGCTTACATTATTTAATAATTTATATTAATATAATAGCTTGCAGTTTATTAGTACTATCAATTACATGAGTGTGATTTTATGAGCGTAGATCGTAAAAATGAGAAAGCAATAGCTGAGCAGATAAAACAATTTAGTATGTCTATTGCAGCTATTAGTACATATGATGTCAGTGGAGGCCTTCTTTTTAATACTCCTATTATTCTTGGAGGAGAGAAACTAGTTGAAGATTTGAGCTTGTTATCCCTTGTTGAACAAGGTTTTGGCCAGCTAAATATTGTAGATCTCTTTTTAGGAAAAGATTACATATTAAAAACGGCATCTTACTTTGCTGAACCATTATATCAATTTGAGCATCTAATTCCCAATTTGTACTTAGTGAAAACAAATTATCGTGACGCTTATCTACTTGGACTTTTAATAACTCCTTACTCCGATATTAATATAGTTGAATATCTTAAAGAAAGTAGCTTTATTATAAAAAGCTATTTTGGAACATTTAGACGATCAACATCACAGTATGAGGCAGGACAGATCGACGATCCTACTAGAAGAATGGAATGTTATGATACCGCCAGAACATTAATGTCCTTACTACATTATAGAGTTTTTGATATCCGTAGATTAAGAGGTGGTAGCGAAATTCCCGGAAGGCAATCTTACTTTACAGCTGTAATGATTCTAGATGCGAAAGTTTATCATTCCGATTTTATATGTTTACAATGTGGTAGCGTTTACGATTCTGAGCCTGAGAATAGTAAGTGTTCCTCATGTGGCGGACAAGTAGTGAAGGCTCCCCCAGTTTTTGAATTTGAAAATATTTCGTTCATATTCCCAGATGTACTGGCTGATCGAAGCGAAGTAAAAATGACACCTCTTGATTATCTAACGTTATATGTACAATCTGAAATACCTCCATCAGTAAAATTAGCAGTTCACAGAATAAATCCATTTATATTTTCTAATATTTTATATATCCCACGGCGAGTTATATTTGAATATAAAGGTACAAATGATGTCATTGACCTATTTAGTTTATGGAATTCTGAGAATAATAAATTTAGATTATTTATTGCTATTTCTGATAGTCGATTCAAGGATTTTGACTTAATGCCTTATATGGCTGAGCGTGTTTTCTTAAGAGATCTTTCTGAAGGGCTAAATAAAAAATTATCTATTGAAGAAATTGTTAAAAAATCAGTTATAAAAGATTGGAATATTATACCTCCAATTTCATTAAGTGAGTTAGATTCAAATGAGAAGTATCACACGTGGGCTGGGTTGAGGGATGTTGTCAAAGAATAGTAGCGAGTTTTTAGAAAAGTTGATTGAAGAGCTACGAAGAAAATCTATGTCTTTACCTAGTCAGCTTGAAAGAATAACAAGGGTGAATCCACAAATTGAAACTCTTGCAAGAAAAGTACAATTAAATTTCAAGACTGACGATGAAAGTAAAAAAATAATAGCTGCACTTTATCACTTAATGAGGTTGAATGAGGTAATTGATGAGCAGTATGGTTTTGAAGATTTTGTTAAAGATATAAATATCTTATTTGAAATTTTGTTGCCTAAATCTTCGGTTCTTACAAAGGATACTGTTTTTCAAATTTCCGATCTTTACTTAAAATTATTTTTAGATAGCGCTATAATTTCGTATGCAACTTTTATTAGATTGATTAATGAAAAGGGAAAAGAACTTAGCGATAACGTTATAAAAGCATTGTTAATTCGCGAGGAAATATTGGATACTTTTCTTCTAATAATTTCAAGTTTTGAGGATTTAAATAGAGACTTAGATTTACGATTCTTTGTAGCAGCAGTTAGATATAGATTTCTTTATTCATTATATAGGATGAAGCGGAGTATTGAGCAGCGGAAAATAGAAGAGTGGAAAAGAGGAAGAGAAGGAAAGGAATGGCTTAGAATAGTTGGAGACGAGCCTCCAAAACTTGTTGATATAGAATTAAGGCCCATTCATAAAATTTACGAAGAAATTAAGAAAGAATACCCGATTCGTTCAGGAGACGATGTCTTTTACGATATCTTATTCTTCGAAATAATATCTCCCATTTATGATATAATGGTAAAAATAGCTGCTGACGCAATTCAAGAAAAAAGGAAAGAGATAGCCTCTTTAACAAGTAGCGGACTATCGCTACAAAGACAGATAGCTGCTAGAACCGAATTTAAAGCTGATGAGACCAGTATGCCTAGAATGAATCTTGAACTTATGATAGATTCTGCTTTCAGAATTACGGGTGAACTAACAGAGAGAAATAAGAGTGCTATTAGACATACAATTGATACTCTGCTAAGAAGAAGAATGCTTAAGCTTTATGGGCAACTTTACATACCAGATATGTCTAAGCTTCTTGATGTTGCATTTGAAGAAGTGTATCACTTATTACTATCCGAGCCATATATTGCGCTTTCTGTTTTATCTCCTGAAGAAATTAACATTTTTATGGAAAATCCAAAAGAGTATGTAAAATCAAAACGTAATACGCTTTGGGAATTATTTAAGAGGAAATTTAGAGCTTATGTTGGCGTAAATATCTCTTACTTTACAATTGCAGAAGCTCTAGTTAAAATAATAGATGAAGCTTTGCAACGTTATAACCGAATATTTAAACATAAATAGTGTCAGTTTATGAAATTCTGGAAGAGCTAACTATATTTTATTTACATATTTATTTATTGTACTCTTAAAATTGGGTGATCCGTATGGAGCTCAATGAACCAGAATTATTTCTGACTATTGACAATTTTGAAATAGCAAATAAAAGTGTGCTTCTTAGAGTTGATATGAATAGTCCTGTAGATCATAATAGCGGTAAAATAATCGAAACTTCTAAGATAAAAGCCTATATAGATACTATCAAAGAGCTACTAAATAGAGATGCTAAAATAGTTTTATTGACTCACCAAGGAAGACCCGGCGATTACGACTTTATAGAAACAAAGCAACATGCCGAAATACTATCTGAGATACTAAATTATCATGTTCTGTATTATGATGGTCTCTTTGATTCCCACGCTATAGAGCTTATCAAGAAATTAAATTCAGGAGAAATATTAATGCTTCAGAATGTAAGATTTTATTCAGAAGAAATAATAGATAAACCCCCCGAAGAGCAAGCAAAAACGCACTTGGTTAGAAAACTAGCTCCTCTTTTTGACTTATTTGTAGTTGACGCAGCTGGTGCTATGCATAGATCACAACCTAGTTTGGTCGGTTTTCCAGAGGTACTACCAACAGCGGCTGGAAGATTAATGGAGTACGAATTGACGAGACTTAGTATTTTAAAAGCTAATTCCATGCGACCATATGTTTTTATTTTAGGTGGAGGAAAAGTAACAGATGCCATTACGTATATAAAAGCACTACTGGAAAATCAAGTTGCTGATAAGCTAATTCTTGTTGGTTTAGTCGGAAATCTTTTCCTAGCAGCTCTTGGTGTCGAATTAGGTAAAAGCATGAAGTTTTTGAAAAAGAAAAACATGAATATATTATTCCCTATAGCAAGGGAAATATTCAGAAAATATGATGATAAAATAATGTTGCCAATTGACTTTACTGTACTAGACTTAAAAAATAACGAAATTAAAGAGATAAGCCTTGACGATCTACCAATTAATGCATTTATATATGACATAGGATCTGATACTATAAACTATATTTCAGAAGTAATAGGAGACGCCGGATTAGTTGTAATGCGGGGGCCTGCCGGATTTATCGAGGATGAACGCTTTAGGCGAGGTACTGAAGAAATAATCAAAGCAATGGCAAAATCTAATGCTGTAACAATATGTGGTGGAGGGCATCTTGGAATATTGGTTAATGAACTTGGCGTTAGTGATAGAATTTCTCATATAAGTACCGCTGGTGGTGCAATGATATCCTTTTTTGCAAAGATTCCTTTACCAGTGGTAGAAGAATTAAAACGCACTGCAAGCCGTTTATTAGAATCTTAAATATTTCTCACTAATATATAAACAAAAAATATAAAATATATAAGTTATTAAC
>JAGGXT010000031.1 GCA_021162905.1 Candidatus Odinarchaeota archaeon
ACTATATATTTCATTTAAAAATTATCACATATATTTTTTATTTTATTGCTTCCAGGAATAAGAAATTACACACAAGCAAAAGTATCTCAGCATAAATAATATAATTGGAAGAACAAAGGAGATTAAAAAGAGATTTAAATACGTAATATATATTTCTCTATCATCAACTTACTTAATTCTATAAAAGCTTCTTTCACATTTTCTCCAGTTTTTGCGCTAGTCTCAAGAAAAATAACTGTCTCACCAAGAAAACTTTCAAGTTCTTCTTTAAGTTTAATTCCATCCTCATAGCTTACGCAGCTAACGTCTCCCTCATCACATAAATCTTTTTTATTTCCAACTAAAACTATAGGTATCTCACCTGTACCTCTTAACATTTCATTAATCCAATCCTTTATGTGTGCATATGTCTCATGTCTTGTTTTATCATAAACAGCTATCGCACCTTTAGCTCCACTATAAAATAATGATCTTACTTCTGAAAATCTTGGCTGTCCAGCAAGATCCCATATCTGTAGTCTACAAATATACCTTTTACCTTTAACTTCTACATCAACATCGTTAACAGCGAAATCTGCACCAATAGTTTCCATGTAAATAGGTTGAAACCCTTTCCCCATATAACGCAATCTTAAACTTGTTTTTCCAACTGCTCCATCGCCAATCAAAACAACCTTATAGACAACAGTTCCAGAGTAAATATTTTCACTCAAGAATATCACCTTTGTACAAATGTAGAAACTTAATTTTAGTATACATATCGTTATTTATCCTTTCAAAGTTATATATATTTTTGTTTTAAACAATTGGCTTAAAAAGAGTAAATAGTTCATGTCTTACCGATATTTTTTCTTTCTCCTTTAAAAGTTTCTCCAGCGCTTCAATAGCTCCCACTTTAAATAATGGTCTATTATTATTCCCACATTGATAGCTATATGTGCATGCTGGGCATCCGTCAATCCTTTTACATTTGCATGATTTTAAAATTGATAATGAGTTCTTAATTGCCATATCAAGTCTATTGAAGAGTAGCTTTGATAGCCCACTTCCTCCAGGAGTACCATCATAAATAACTATCATTCCAGAGGTCCCTAATGAGATACCACCTATTTCAGAAGAGCCACCACCAGTTAACATAGGGCTACCCTCAATAAGAACATGCTCCACAGCATGAAAAGCTCCTGCTAATAAATCCTCCTCACTTAGCAAGCCTTCGGGTAAATCAGGCTTTTTTGCATATTCGTCTACTGTTTTAGTTGGTGATGGCGCAGTAAAGACGAAACCCATTGTGTCAAAGGTATATCGTATAGGTTCATCTAAAATTTTAGTTTCAACTTTCTTTTCGGTAAATGTTTCAGTTACCACGTAACCATAGACTTCTTCAGTTATTCTTAATTTTCCATAAATGACTTCCGTACCAAAAACTGTTTTTCTTTCTTTTATTTCAAGAATTTCTGGAAATGATGCTCTGAGAGCATCTGTCTTATATGGATAGTCTGGAGGGAGTTTTTCGACAAGAGCATAGCCCTCTTTTCCATTAAACTTGAAATCAATTGATTTATAAAGAGTGCCAGCATGAATATATACAGCTCCGGGATGTAACTCACGTGCGGCCATTGGCATATTTCTAAAACCCAGGATACGCTTTCCATCTGTTATTTTTACGATATCCCCCACGCCACGTAAATTATATTTTGCTAGTATCTTTTTTGCTTTTGTGTAAGAGGGATGTAAACGATTTCTTCTTACGATTAAAAGATTCTCTGCAATTAAATTATTGATTATGTCTTTAAAATTCTGGAATTCATCCTTCTTCAAAGGTGAATCAATAGATGCTGCTAATATTTGATGGTATGCAACCACCTCATTACTTGGATCTACAAATGCAGGATCTATATTTTTAAAATAATCTTCTGGTTTTTCTAAATAATAAGTACTTATGGGATCATCGTTCCGTAATGCTAATATTGCAATACTTTCTTGTCCTCTTCGCCCAGCTCTACCAATTCTTTGAATTAATCTGGTTATGCCTATAATTACTGAGACTACAGCATCCAGATCGCCTATATCTACACCTAGCTCCAAGGTAGGTGTAGCTACCAGTGCTTTTATTTCACCCCTCTTAAATGCATCCTCAATTCGATGTCTCATTCTTTCTGGAAGTCCAGCCCTATGAACATAACTAATTACAGATAATCGTCTTAAAATCAAATTAATTAGTTCTGCAGTTTTATGAGAATTAGCAAAAATTAAGACCTTATAGCCATGTTGAGTAAGTAATTTGGCAACTCTGCCTATCATCAAATTAGCACTAATTGTTTGTGGGTATAGCATCAAAAAGTGTATTCTTCCTCTCCGACCTCTTTCGCATTCTACTACTGTTACGCTTCTTCCAAATAACTGCTCACCAAATTCCTTTGGATTAGCAATGGTGGCTGATGCGCCAATAATTTGAAAATCGCCAGCTATCCTTTCTAATCTCCTTAAAATAAAGTATACATTCGAACCAAATGCTCCTTTATATTGATGGATTTCGTCAAGAACTACAAATCTTACGCCGCTTATTATTTTCTTAAATGGATTTCTTTTCATAAGGTGAACATGTATCATATCTGGATTTGTAATTAAGATGTCTGGTGGATTTGAAAGAATCTCCTTCCTTTTATAAGAGGGTGTATCACCATCAAATATTTCAAATCGTATTCCGCTAAATCTTTCTAATTTTTTAAATTTATCAAGCTGATCCCGAGCAAGCGCTTTCGTGGGATATATAAATAAAGCTTTTACGCTGCTAGTAGGATAAGCTAATGCACCCCAATCTGGTTTCCCAGTTAATATTTTCTGCGCAATAGGTATTAGAAATGCTTCAGTCTTGCCATTACCTGTAGGCGCAACAATTACAGTATTTTCGCCACGTAATATGGTTTTTATTGCCCTTTCTTGAAAAGAAAATAATCTTTCTATTCCAGATGCTTTAAGATATTTTTTTATAGCTGGGTGTAAATCAAGTTCATCAATAGGTTTACTGAAAACTCCTTCTTGCTCGTCATAGGACTTATAATAAACAAGAGTATAAACTTTATCCATAAGTATTGCTTTTAATACATCGGGTAATTTTCTCCAGTCAATGTTAGCATACGGTGCTTTTTCGATCTTCTGTTTATCTATCTCTTCTCTATAAACTGATAGGAAATAGTGATAAGCATCCATATAATCTCCTGTAAAAAATTTAGGAGTAAAGGCTTCCTTTCCGCACTTATTACAATAAATTCTCCACTTTCCTTTTTCTAAGATTTCAAATTTTATTTCTCCATCACAGAATGGACACTTAAGTTTGCTTGGCATAGCATCCCCTTTATATTATTTTATTCTAAAGGATATAATTTTGTTAAATCAATGATATAACCAGAAACAGCACCGATTATTACCGCAGGACCTATTAAAGTTTGAGAGACAAAGATAAAGTCTTCTAATGTTAGAGTGATCGTTGTTAATCCGATCAATGCTGTTGAAAGGAGAATTAATATAGGTATAGTGCTCAATAACCCAGATATAACACCAGTTTTTAGATTTCCTCCTATATATCCACCAACTAAACTAGCAATGGCGACAGGGAGAAATAACTGAAGAGGAGTAGATGTTATGCTTATCATAGTTATCATTAAATATGTAATGATGAGGCTTAACGACATAGCTGCGGTAATTGATGCCACTGAAGAAATGATATCCCTACTTCTTATTTTCTTTATTAATAAATTATCTATGTCCTTTGCAAAATCGGAGTATCTCTCCACTCTAGGATCTAATGGTTTAAGATGGTTTTTGTATTTTCTTATAAACATATCAATTATCTTATTTACAAGTCTTTCTACTAATATAGGGTTATCTCTCTTATCAGATAAAACAGCAGCTAGTATACCAAAATCACTATTATAACCGTAAATTAATGTTCTTCTGGAGGCTAGCTGTATTCTTTGTAATCCATCAAGAAATGTCTGCTGCGCGAACGTTCTTATAGCCATAAGGAAACCACTAATTAATTGTTCATCCACTTCTGTTTCCTTACTATATTCTCTCTTAAAGATACAAACCCCACTCTCATGAATTATATAGATATTCAAAATCATCTTTGATAAGTCCATTAGCTTTTTCATTTTGATTTTTTCCTAACGAATTTATTAACCTATCGTATTCTGTTTTTATTCTTCAATTGAAAAATAAATTTGTTTAGATAATTAATTATACTTTTCAAAAATCTTTTTATTATAAGCTTACCTAATATTTCCATAAAAACATAAGTTGGTGTTAATATGAAATATAAAAAATTAAAAAAATTAAAGGTATTAATTATAGTCTTTCTTCTTACTGTACTGATGCTACCAATGATTTCTTCAACACCCATTGTAACAGCAACATCCTTGTACGAAACAACAGTTACACCGATAAATCCATTTACTGAGCATCTAAGAATTACAGTGGGACGTAATATTTCTGTCGTAGTGGAACATGTATTCACTGGGATTGAATTTCAATTTTCACACATAGACACTGCTAGTGATGCTTTTGATGGCCTTACTGAATTTATAATTGCAGGAAGACAAGGTATATGGAGACGCAGACATTGGCCTCATCCATTATGGCCAGTACCAGAGGGGCTTTACGTAGGAATGACATTTGAAAACTTAGAAGAGGATGTCGCAGTTTCTCATTCAGAAGAAATCATAGCTATGGTAGAAGCAGAGTTAGGGGTTGCTGGCTTTTCACTCTTTGGATACGTTAAAGTTGGAGCAAGGATTAGGATAGTATACTATGTACCATATTCATTGCTAGAAAATTATACATTTAGCAACTTTGTTGATTACTGGTCTGTGTTTCTGCCTAGTGATGGATTAGTATCATTAGTCAATTTAGATGCCTTAAAGAGTTCACCAGTGGCAATTAGCTTACTAGGTATGTTTAAGCGGCCAGATGGATGGGCAACAATAGTAGCTGCTGCATATCTAGCACCTGATGTTATCCAAGTGGAAGAAGATGGGACATATGTACTATCTGTTAATGATATTCTTAATCACAGTGGACCGATATCAGCTAGCGAAGATTCTCGTTTCTCTTCTGTTAGGATATTAATTCCATATGTGGGAAACGTAACATATTACAGTCCTGAAACGGATAACCTATTTCCAGATATGAACGGTGAGTTCTTCTATCTACTAAAGCCAAAGGGTCCTGTTGAAAATAACAATGCTGATGATATTATAATCAAGTATAACCTTGCATTTTATGCAGAACCCACATTTCCATTATTGGAAACTAGATTTGAGATAGATCCCCCGCTTCCGATAATTAAACCCGATGAAACAATAGAACTTACATTTAAGTTAAACGTGACAAACAAGGGAGAAAGCTATGCATATAATATAGTTTCGGCAATACCTTTAGCTCGGAGACTTATAGATAATCCAAACCTCTTTGGAGATAAACCAGTAAATGTAACTAGATTATTCAAATTTGTTCTTATCCATACATTAATGACAACAGAGGTTGACGGTAAAACTATATTTATGAAATACTTCGGAGAACCTTACGGTAATTGGTTTGGACATAATGTATCACTAGTTGTATTCCATGGATATGTAGATGAAATAATTTCTAGATTCGAAGAACAAAGAATTTCTATGAATGTATCGCAAGAGATATGGCTAAACGTAACAATATCATCTCCAAACATGGTCTTAAATGAAACATTCTTAGGTTCTGAAGCTCGTAACCTAGTAGCTTATGTTGGAAAAATTGCTGAGTTGGCTCCGAATGAGAGTGTAGAGTTTAATGTAACAATTACACTTCCAGGTCTTAATCAAATCTTAGATCCTATTGATAATGCATCTCAGAA
>JAGGXT010000021.1 GCA_021162905.1 Candidatus Odinarchaeota archaeon
CAGGTAATAAAAACTATGGAAAGATCTCAGCTCTCTCGCAACTATTCTATAATATATCTCTATTAGAAATAGTACCTCCAGATGCTTTTTATCCTAAGCCTAAGGTTTATTCAGCTATTATAAAGTTATGTAAGAAAAAAGAACGGCTATACCTTACACCTTATATAATATCGTTTTGGAATTTTCTAAGTATTTTTTTCTCCCGCCCTCACAGGATAAATAGAGCTACGTTTAAAGGTTGGGTCAAACAGAAATATGTGTCTCAAAAACAATATTCTTACCTTAAAGAAAAATTTCCAGAGGTATTTCAAAAAAGAGCAATAAACACGACACCAGAGGAAATTCTAAGAATATACAATTTATTATTTCTGGTGTTAAGTTATGAGGAAAAATATAATCAAGAAGGCAATTAATTATCCAGAAGGTTTTAAATTGCTTATTTGTAAAAGAACATACCCTCCCTCTGAAGATAGTTACTTGATAATTGATTCTTTATTAAAGATTAATTTAAAAAATATAAAGATAGCTCTCGATGTTGGGTGTGGTTCTGGCATAATTGCTTGTTTTTTAGCTAGGTTTGCTAACAAAGTATACGCCATTGACATAAATCCTTACGCTTTAAATTGTACAGCAAATAATATTATTCTGAATAAAATTAGTAATAGAGTAATTTTACTTTATAGTGACCTATTTTCAAGTATACCACCTGAAATAAAATTTGACTTAATAGTCTTTAATCCACCATATCTACCTATAAATGACACCGAAAAAATAGCTGATGAGTATCTTGAACTGGCTTGGTGTGGGGGTAGAGATGGGACAAATATCATTATTAACTTTCTATTACAAGCTATCAAACATCTCTATGTTGGTGGGCGTATAGTTTTGCTTATTTCCTCTTTATCAAATGTTAAAAAGATATACTCAACCATCAAGAAATTAGGGTTAAAATACTCTGTCATGGCGAATTATAAAACATTTTTTGAAGAGTTAAAAGTTTTATTAATCTCCGACAGAGATCTTGCCGTAACTTTTGGCGCATCACCCCCTTAATTTTTTCGCCCAATCACTAGGTGTCTTTTAACCGTCCTTGGGACGACACTATAGCCATCGTGATCGCATACTGCATGTGTTCTCTAAATCGCCTAACACCACGTATACGAACACCCATTGCCTCAAATACCCTCAACATCGCCAATCGAAAAATATTGTACGCAAATTTCACAAGCTCAATGTATAACGCACTCATACAAAATTGCTACTCGGAATGTGCAATTCGAATCCATTCTTTATCTCGTTAAATAACGAATTTTCGATAACCCAGCGCTTCCTATAAAGCTCTAACACACGTTTCACCGAAATGTCGAAGATGTTAGTTACAAAATAGTGGTCCTCGTACTTCCCTTTCTCGTTCTTCGTTCGCTTCTTAATGACTCTAAACCTGCGCCCTTTTATCATGATGTCACTATACGAAATTGTAGACGTAGCTTGTTCGTATTTTAGATTCGTATATCGCTGAATCTTTGGTGCTGCCATAATAAACCTAAAGTGTTTGTCTAGTTTCATGATATGTTCAATGCTATGAAAACCTGCGTCGAGAAACATCACCCTTGGCACAAAGTTGGTCTCCTCCACAAGCCTCTTAAGAGAGGAAAATAGGGTGTCAAACATAAGTTGTGAGGTAATGTATCCTGGCACGAGTTTAGAGTACGTCCAAAGAGTCAAATCACCAACTTCTATGGCCATCGCTGCAAGTTGGTACCCACGCTGTTTTGGATCAATTCCATAGCCGCGATCTGCAAATTCGAAGTTGTTTCCCCCAGACAGCCAGTGCGGATAAGTCGAAGCTTACGATGCCACTACGATTGGCAACATATGGCTTTATAAATTCGTATCCAGCTTCTCGAAGCAATGAGACAGTGGATAGTTTGTACGCTTCATACCATGGTACGAAGTTATCCCGACAATCCAAGCGATATAGCATTTTAAAGTAGGTTGCGGAGTTATGATAGATTTTATTCTGGATTGGAGAGAAACAATGATTCATATTTGAGGTGCGGCTATGTCCTTCGATTACTGCGGTCATCACGTCGATTGCCTTAGCATAATTTGGAGTGCCTCTATTTCTCTTTTTTACGAAGATTGGTGCGATTTGTTTCGAAGCTCTAAGTATATAAGGGTGAAATGCAATTTTTAAAATGTGGAGTACGTGTATTGCATATCTTGACATGGTTCATCGGTGAGAGAGTACGGGGCCGACAAAAAATTTTTCGCCCCGCTCTCTCGCCTCTACTTATGGCAAGATCTCTGTCTCCGAATAATCGTGATTATAAAAGTAGAAGATAAATTAACGTAGTCAATATTATTGCTAGAAATATGACAATTATACTCATATATTTTAATAGTTTAAATGAGAGAACTATAACATTTAGCAAGGTATCAACTTTTTTTTCTCCAAGAATTTTTGTGCTTACAAAAAATCTTTTATATCCAATTTTTGTTGCCCCTAAATCTTTGTAAGCATGATGTATTGCTTTAAGCGTTCTAGATAAGATTTCCTTTTTATCCCCTATTTCACCTATTGGATGATAACCAAACCTGGTTCTTGATAATCCATTAACATAATGAGTATCCGTTGTAAATATTTCGATTATATCGATATCTTTGAATTTTTTTAGTATTTCCTTAATTATCCAATCCTTAAAATGGTAATCCACATTATTTCCATCAAACAGAATATATAATGCTTTTTGTTCATCGACTTTTATCAAAATGGCTCTGATACCACCTGGGCCAAAACCAAAGTCTGGAGGATAATCTATTTCACTCTGACCGAAACCTATTTCAAAATTACTGCTACTTTCTTGATTACTTATATTGTTAAATCTTTCAAGCGCATTAACGATCTGGTTTAAAAGCGCTGATGATAATGAACTTTCAAAATATATACTTTCGCTTTTTTGAATTATTATTCGGCTATGTGCATCCACTAAAAATACATTTCGAATTTGTGGAAACTTTCTCTTTATAATTTCCTCTATAAGGACTCCCACCTCGCTTGATATGTCATCTATATGTCCATCGGCGCTACTTATTGAAAGAAAAAGAGTATCATTAAGCAGTTGCATTGTAAAGACAAAATTATTTGTTTTTTCTTGATATATTTTTGATATTTTTTCTTTACAAACTTCAATTTCAATATTAATAATTTCTTCCTTTATTCTATCAATAATCTCCTTAACATATTTCTCCTTTGGTAAATTAAAACCATGAGTAGTTGTCGAATGAAAAACTACAGAACAGAGTTCTTTATTGTTTAAATCATTCATAATTAATGCTGGCATGTTACTACTTCCAACATCTCTAAGAGGACCGGGATGTATTTGAGGCAGTATGAAAAGGATATTTTTACCGTTCTCTTTCTTGAAAAGGATAGTGTCAATATAGATTTCCCTGTTGTGAGCCAAAATATCTAGGTTGTTTTCAAATAGAGTTTTGTCCTTAGCTAAATACATAGATGCAAAACTTCTAAAAAGCTTAAATCCCGAAATTTTTAACAATTGTCGACTAGGTATACTAATAATACTAAGAAAAATAATAGTTAATATACTCCAAATAGTTATTTCCATCGCAACTAATCGGTAGTTTAAAGATGTGATTATTGGACTATAATAT
>JAGGXT010000146.1 GCA_021162905.1 Candidatus Odinarchaeota archaeon
ATTAAAAGCTTATTTCTCCACAAAATTGACACTTACTTCATTAGAGAAATTTAATTAAAACAAACATCAAAGCAGTGAAAATTTACATCGAAAAAATATATAATCACAATAAAGAATAAAGATAATTGTCTATCTTTTTTAGGGGGGTTATAGTTTGTTTGGCCGGAGGGAAACATATCTTTCTACCCTATTAATTATTTCAATATTAGCTATTCAACCCCTTATAGTAAGCACATCTGCAATGCAAAACATACAAATAAATTATCGTGGTATTGCAACAATTTCAACAAATGAACTTAAATTTCTTTGGGGCTTGGAAACAAGCAACGTTCGATTTGCTTTATGGAATGGAACAAAATGGATCGAATTACCATTTTGGCTTAAAGATATGAACGTTGATACGATTAAACAAATTGACTTAAATTTCACATTTAAATACATGGCTCCTGAAAGTCTTGGTGGGACTATCGAGCCAAAAAGAATATCAAGCGACAAAGTTTTTATAATCGTTCTTCCAAAATCTATAGGTATTAAAGCTAACTCTACAAATTGGTGGAAATTCGCAAAAGATACAAAGCTAAATCTGAGAAATTTAATTATACTTAAGACAAACATAACAGGAGGGCTCATCGTAAAAAACTATATTTATGTTTACTACGGATATAAAGCTTCAGCGCTGCCAGCAAACTATAAGTTACGTTTTGTGTACTTTAATTTCGATGAACCTAAAAAGGAGCTAATGATAGCTAATAACACAGACTCACTTAAAAAAATTGAAAGAGAAAGCCATATAAAAGTTGATTTCAAAAAACTTAAAGAGAAGTTTCCAAGACTTTACGATTTTGCTGGCATCGGAGAATGTGAAGAAATGCCTAATGACAATCGTGATTATGCTCATGCATTAGATGATGACTCTCCTGGAGTCTTCGTACATAAAAATGTAATGTATTACCGTAAATTTAGAAAGACTGGACGTAATTTTGTAAAAAGCGATCCATTTACATTACCGTGGCAGATTATGATGCTAACATCAGTATACGTTAGAGTAACCAGCATACCACAAGGGGATACCTATTACAGACTTTTCTATATAGCGGTTAATGGAGAGGATGAACAACATATAATATATTCTGACACTTGGTTAGAGCCAGAACCATTCGATACAGGATACATTGAGATACCAACAAGCCTTTTATATTTCGCTAGACATGCGATTGGTAACCCAAATATGGAAGAGCTTGACGATAATTTTATTTATGTTGAACTAACGACATATGTTGGCTACTGGTCGATTAATGTTACAATATACTTCAGATACGAAGCTTATGAACATTATAGACCTTATGTTGTCAATTTAGCAAATCCAGAATACACATTCTCTCATACAGGATGGAACATTATTAGGTTTCCTCTATCAGTCCCAGAGCAACTTGTATATAATACTTTTGAAGCTCCACCAGGAATTGTTCCAGAATCTATAGGTACACAATCATACTATTATGATACAAATGTGAAATTTGTATTTCACTTAATTAAGGATGGAGATACATGTGGTAGAGTTTTTAGAGTCTATATAGACAGCGATTTAATTTATTCTGCAACCATTTATAGAACTACCACTATAAGTTTTAATATAACACCTACGTACTTTATGGGAAAAAGGTGGGTCACAGTAGGTGTGATCATTACAACATATGTTGGAAAATGGCATTTATCGGCTGAGGTGTACATGGTATCAAGATATATAGAATTTTCAGATGATGCACACAATTGGAACTGTGGCCAATGGAATATTCCATCAATTATTCACTATGGAAATATAATAGCATCTCTCTCCTCGGATGGATATACTTCAATTATTGGTCATTATACTCTTAAAATAGATTATGATGCTGATGATAAAAGATTATTGACATATCTAACAGTCTCGTATCAATCAGCTTCAGAAGAGATAAACTACTATAATGATATGGTAACTGAGATTCTAGGATTTTATAAATTAAATGATGCAGAAGCTACAGTAGGAGAGCCTACCGCTGATCTGCATGAGCATCTTGCATATGTTGGAAATAGTGAGATTAAAAAATATGCCTTTACAGCTATCAGATTATTCATAGCAGCTCTTAATGCTTTTGCAACATTAAACAATTGGGGGAAAATGATAAAGGTATTAACAACTTTTGTTGGCGTTGGAACATCCATCCTTTCAGAATCGGGAGAAAGTCCATCAGCTTATTTATCAAAACCAGACTATAATGCAATAAGTATTACATATGAAAACATACCTTGTCTAACAAGTGAAGAGGAAGGAAAAGTATTATTCTATGATTTATATTCAGTAAATCTTAAACCTGATATCAATAGTGATGATAATGTATTAAAGGTTGTATATTCGGTTTCATTAAATGTTATTGCAAGAGTGTGGGATGGACAATATTACACGGATGTACCATTAGGTATGTACACTTTTGGCTATTGGACATACTATTACAGAGGGTGAGTAACATCTAAAAATGGGTGATTTGCAATGAATAACTTGTCTTTTCCCAGCTCCTTTAAGCTAAAACAGTGTTATATCAGCCGTTTTTAGATGTTACTAGAGGCGGGAGCGATAAACATAATTTCTTTTTCATTTTTATTATTTTATAGCGTAGGAGGTTATCTTGAAATGGAAAAAAGGTTAAAAATTAAATTTTTAATATTCTTAGGGATTTTAATTTTGGGTAATATCATATTTTTATATACTTTCTATACATCATTTTTACAAGGGCCTCCTATTGAGGTTGGGAGACTTACATTTACAGAATTATTTTTGAGCAACACGACAGTTCCTACAAATTATTGGGAAGACATGCACTGTTACGAGACTAATTCTGATAGTGGTGCTTTTCTTACTATATTTGAAAGTGGCTTAAGTATTAGACCATATAAATGGTCTATTGTGAAAAGAGGAATCCCTATAACGACAGATGATGATCTGGATCGTTATCTTTACAAGGACTTCCCATACTTGAACATGACATATATAAACTTCAGGCTCTGGGTTTTCGACGGCAGGAACGAAACGCTTGTGATAAACTATACTGCGCCCATCTGGAAGTTCAACGAGAACAACACCGAGTTCCCATACTACTACTCGAAGAAATTAGACTACCAAGTATGGCATGCTGAGGTTTATTACTCATTTCTTAATAAGTCTGTTAAGGAGATTAAGTTGGTTGACGGAGTTAAAATTTATGTTTTATTCAAGCTTTATGCAAACAGAACAGTAGAAATGGCTAATCACATTTTCCTCTATCGAATCTTTGCTGGTTGGGCTCTGACGAATTTATTCATAATAACCGCTGTTGCTCTTATTTATATCTACAAGATGGCACCAAGTAATAGAAGGACTGCTAAAAATGAAAGTTTTTAAACTATTAGAATCAAGATTATATGAGGAGTTCATTAAGACAATACACATTCGGTTATTGGACATACTACTATATGGCAGGATAATTATTGATTTTATTTTATCTTTAATTATTTATTATTATTTACTAAACATGGAGGTAATAGCCATGAAAAATGTCTCTCCGAAAGGTTGGCTTCTAATATTTTTATTGATCATGTTACTGGGAAACCTTACATTTATTTATTGGTTTTACTCCTCGTTCCTAGCCGGTCCTCCTGTTCATATCGGAACGTTGACTTTTATTGCAGGGGGAACTCGGGATAATGTAACAGCTCCTACGAACGAATGGTGGATCATGCTTTGTGATGAGACGGATAGCTATCAAGTCTATATGGACATCTTTCATGAGGGAATATTTATTAGACCGTATAAGTGGTCAATCGTCAAAAGAGGGACACCCATAAACGATGAAAGTGATTTAGATCGTTATCTTTACAAGGACTTCCCATACTTGAACATGACGTATATAAACTTCAAGCTCTGGGTTTTCGACGGCAGGAACGAAACGCTTGTGATAAACTATACTGCGCCCATCTGGAAGTTCAACGAGAACAACACCGAGTTCCCATACTACTACTCGAAAAAATTAGACTACCAAGTATGGCACATAGAGGTGTATAGTGCATTTCTTAGTAATTCTGTATCGGAAATAAGTTACGAGAAGGGTGTTAAGTTTTACGTATTGTTCAGGATTTATGTAAACAGAAGTATGGATATGGCGAACAGAGTATTCTTTAATGTAATATTTCGCAACTATGCTCTGACGAATTTATACATATTTACAATTGTGATTTTTACGTACATTCTCAAAGTATATCGTGAGCCTAGAGCAGTAGTTCGAAAGAATAAACACGGCGAATAACTACAACCACCTAATAGCTATCTTACTTTTTAGAATCAAATCAGGAGTGATGGGAGGATCTCGAAATCCTTAAAAACCGTGCTATAGTTTGAATATTAGACCCTTTAACTGACAATGATTTAACAAGAAACTTTTATGATTTCATTCTTTTAAACCTTCAATTATCTTAATATACAACTCAATTGACATTCTGAATCCAGAAGAAACCAACCTATTAATGATCTCACGAGCGATTTTTTTGGAAATTATTTTTCTTCCGACTGCTAATAAAATGACATATAGAGTTCCTTTCACATTATATCCAAGGTTTTCAGCAATCTTTCTTGCTGATGCATCATCCATTAATATTAGACTATTTGGATATGCTTCAGCAAGTTTCAAGACAGCGATTTCTCCATAATCAAGTTCTTTGAACTTCATCTCACTTCTAATATCTTTAGGTGACTTAACAACTTCAATCCATCCGTCTTTAACAGCGTTCTCAACAATTCTTGCATCAGAAAAACCATCTTTTATGCCTCTAATTACAACCTCTTCATAAACTTCCATAGGGATTATAACTTTTTTAAAAAGATCTTTTAATAGATGTAATCGGTTTACTTTTGCAAGATAGATGAGCGTTGATGCATTTGAAATAATAATCAAAATTACTCCTCCAACGCTTTAAGATCGCTTTCTAATTCAGCTTCGCCATATTGTAGTTCGATTTTCTTCTCTTTTAATAGTTCAATCATTGCCCATAGGGATATACCCGCGTATCTTGCTGCTTTCCATAAGGTGAATTTTCCTTCCTTGTATTTTTTAATTGCAATTTCTATTTTCTTCTCTTGCACACCTTTTGCAAGTATTTCCCTAAGAACATCAGCCTTATCTCTATCCTCCTCTTCTGCAATTTTTTTGATCTCCTCAATAAGCTCTTTGGGCACACGAACCGAAATTGTAGCTTTCATAGATCATACCTTCCTTTGTAGACAAATGTGGTATTATATATACAAAAATTTTTCTTTTCCATTATTCTAGTAGTAGGCAGAATAATAACGTTGGATATTAAATATATTCCAGCAAAATTTTAAAATCCCAATATTTCTTTAAAGTTCTTTCAATAAATAGATCCAAAGTTAGTTCATCTCTAGAGAGAAGCAGCTTTCCCTTAGTAATGGCATGATACTGAAATGTTAAGGGGGCTTCATTTAATACGTGGAGGTCAATTGGATATTTAATTTCAATTTCAATCTTTGCGGAATAACGAGTTACATACGAAAAAGCATCCTTCTTATCTTTTAGAAAAACAGCTATGTCTATATCTCTAAATGGATTACCCGATATAAAACGCCATGGATAAAAGCAAAGATTATGTTTTCATCATGGCTTAGAATATCCTTTATTTTCTTCTCGATTTTTATTCTTTCTTCTTGACTAAGTGTGTAGTATTTTATCTTTTCCATTTGTCCACAAAATCCTCCACAAATTTTACAAACTCAATGAAATCCTTTAATCTTTTTTAGCATCAATATCTAATTGTCAATTTCTCAGTTAGCTTTAGGTCTTTGTATTGTTTTCAGAAAATTATTAAGTTGCTTAATACCCTCGCGAATCTCTGTAATTCTTTCTCTTATTAAGTCTATGTTCAATTCGCTCATCCTTTGTTCATCATGGTTTATTCAGTAATTATTAAATGTTATGTATCCTATTATATTTTGCTTGAGGAACGATTTTCTGATGAGAAATCCGCAAAAAATAAATGTACATGTATAATATTTAATCAAGTGAAAAGATGGCACGCACAATAATGGTTTCTGAAGAGGTATACGAGATGCTAAAAAGATTTAAGAGACGTGGAGAAAGTTTCAGTGATGCCATAAAAAGAGCTATTACACGAAGTACAAGCATATCAGACATAATAGGTATAGGGATCTTTGATGACGAAGATGTAAAGGTTTTAGAAAGATTAAGGAAAGAAAAAGAAGATTTGGATTTAAAGAAAAAAGTTACTTATGGAAGTAAGCTAGAGTTTCGAAAGAGATCAGCCTCTTGATACATGAGTATTAATAGACGTAATAAAGAAGGTACCAAATAAAGACGCAATTAGAAAAATAAAATAAATAGATAAGGTAATCGCAATAAAAGCAGTTTCTATAATCACAGTATATGAACCTCTCTTTGGAGTTTATTATCGATATAAATCCAGGAGCCAGAAATGCCATCAGCTAGATTAAAGGCTGTTGAGATTGTTATTTATAGATTTGAGATAATTCCTAATATAGAAATGGAATCATATTAGAGTTTTTATTTAAATAAACTAATAAGAAAAAGCTGATAATTTTCCAGATGAGCTATGGTGTATATTATTCACAAATCAAAGACGGAAAAGACTTTAGCAATATTAATAACGGTCATTCTCATAGAGCTTAGTGGCCTTTTCATTTATAAAACTCGCAGTCATTTATTGAATCTCTTAGCGTTTAAAATTGATATTCCATATTTAATTGGCATTGTTTGTATTTTTGCGACGGTCATTTTAATTTTTATAGGAATCGTTTTGCCCGTTATATCCTTAGAATATGTATTAACCGATAAGGAGCTCATAATTAGATCTCCATGGTCACTCTTGTATCGTAATAAGAAAATAGCGTATTCCGATATAGAGCATGTTTTCTTATTTGTTTCTTGGGATCGGAAGGGACGAGAAGAGCTTAAAGTTCTCATTAAACGTTATGGGCCTCCGAGTGTTAGTTTAATTGATTCCAGCGTAGCAACTTTGATATTTCTTGTTCCTGAGAATCCTGAAAAATTTGTCCAGGACTTAAGAATGCTAATTGATTTAAATAGACGTGAGGTGGAATTTTGATGAAAGTGTCTAATAGGTTGATAGAGGGCAAGTTCTTTCCACAACCAAACTTAATATTAGTACTTGTTGTTTTTCTGTTTACTCTCATGATAGGAGCCATTCTTTTAATAATTTGGATTCATATATTTATGATTCCAGCTGCTAATTATAATGTCATGGGGATTCAGCTCTTTGAGATATTACTGCTAATATTAATTTTTGCGGCTCCTATTTCCGTAATGCTCTTTCCATTCGTTCTGAATCTTACTAAGGGCTATATAGTAACAAAAGAGGGCTTATACATAAAAAAGGCAAAAGCACTTGTTTTCATTCCACGTAGTGCTATAAAGGGCTTTGTTTATATGGATCGAAAGCAAAAATCGGGTTATGGTGGCGGATTATTGAAGTTTGATGACAGAGTTACGATAATCTCCGTAAAAAACTTTGATGACTTCCTCGAAACGCTTCGTGAATATGGGTATAAGACAACGATAGATGACTCAAATAGGCTAAATTAGAAGCTTAATTAACATAAAAAGCATTAGAGAAAAGTTAAAACCATATTATGAATAAACAAATTCGGATTTTTGCAGATCTTTCTCTAACATTTTTGAAGTATACGATGTCGCAATAATAATAACCTTCTTCCTTAGATTACTTATTTTGCTGAAAATTTTTATCCATTATTAGGTTTATAAATTTATATAGTATCATTAGTGGTGTATTCTTTATGAAAGATTCTATAAAAATGTGGTGGGATTTTGCAATAAGAGATTTAAAAGCCGCAAAAAAGAATTATGAGATTGAAGAATATCATGTAGCTGCATTTTTGGCCCAACAATCGGTTGAAAAAGCTTTAAAAGCATTACTTATTAGAAATACTGGAAGTTTTCCAAAAATACACGACCTAACACGACTTGCTAGGATGCTAAACGCACCAGAAAACATTCTAAGACTATGTGCAAGCATCACTCCTGCCTATACAGCAACAAGATATCCAGATGTTTTATCAGAATTTAACAAAGAAGAAGTTGAAAAAATAATAGAGTATGCAGAAGAGGTGATAAAATGGGTAAAAAGACAGCTAACATAGAAGAGATTAAAGAGTTCCTGAGGAGGATTAGCAAAAAGTACAAAATAAGAAGAGCTATAATTTTTGGCTCTGCTGCGAGAGGAGAATTCGGAGAGGATAGTGATGTCGACCTCATAATTGTTAGTGATTTTTTTAAAGACAAAAGTCCTTTAGAGAGACCAGTTCCTCTTTATCTTGAATGGGATCTTGATTACCCAGTGGATTTCATCTGTTATACAATTGAGGAGTTTGAGAAGCTTAAAAAAAGACCAAGCATAGTGAAAATAGCATTAGAAGAGGGTATCATATTTGATTTTTGAGATTCTTTTTTAAAAACTAACTAACATTTTTCCAGAGTACATTACTAGACCAATCATATGAATTTACATTAGTGCATCTACATATTGGGAGCGGAGTGCAGACATTAAAGTGAATGTTATCTTTTTCAACACAAGCACAGCTTTTTCATTATATCATATTGTGTTTGATTTTACTACATTCTTTATTCAATTAAACTATTAAGCTTTCTCGGATCTACTCTTTTAATCTCAGGAATCTTATCATAAATGTGATCAGTACTTATGATTATATTATCTGAACTATCTTTATTAAGTATATGTGCAGCATATATAGCATCGAAAATAGATGTTATATTATAATTTTTCATAATAAAAACCGCGGTTATGTAAGTTTCTGGTTTTGGTCTTAAGAATTTAATATTTTCTAAACCAGCAATTTTTACAAAATTTTCCAAAACAATATCAAGATCTACAAACTCTGATGCTACATAATAAAGTTCATGAAATATTTCAGTTGAAATCTCTATTGGACGCAGATCTCCCTTCTTGATCAACATTAAAATATTTTCAGCAACTGGTTTTAACCAGTCTCTTCTTTTAATAAGTGCGATAATTATATCGCTTTCAATTAGCATCTTCTTGCTTCCCTCTTTTTCAATTTATTAAGAGCCTCTTCCTTAGCTTTCTGCTCAGCAATTTCTTTGAGTTCCTTTATAGAATGGGGAATATCTATCTCTCTAAATTTTGCTGGAATTGGATATACTAGTAATCCTTTTCCGAATGGGATTATTATTGCTCTATCCCCTTTAAAATCAATCTTCGATGGAATATATATTCGTCTCTTGCTAATTTTTACAATGGCCATATAATCACCAAAAAAGTCTTATTTTCCAAATTTTAAAATATTTTGGATAGAATTATTATTTCATGGAGTATTTTTACTGAAATAGAGATGATATTTTTTACCCTATCTCGAACTGTCATATTTGAGATGTGCCTTATTGAAAAACTGTATTATTATTGGAGTTGATCGATTTTAGCACAGTATTAAAATAACATAATATAAAATATAAATAAATAACATATAATAAAAAAATTAAGTACATACTGGTAGGGAATGATGATGAAATTTGGAAAAGCACATAACTCTCTGAATACAGTCTTATCGGCAGTTAGTTCTGGATTCTTATCATATGGCTATGCCCATGTTTTTGAATATCTTGCTTTTGAGTATTTTTTTGGTCCGGAGCTTATTGTACCCAAAAACTACTATATGTATGTTCTATTCTTTTCAACTGTAATAGGACTTTTGAGCTGTGCTCCCTTTTTAGGTAAGCGTATTAGCAATGATGATAAGAGTTCTATAGAAAAAAATAGTTATACTTCGAAAGTACTGCCTTCAATAATCATTTTTATATTGATTGCCACTTTTGCTGCCTCTTACTACAACAGTGCATTCTTTTTGTTCACTCTTCCCTCTCTAATGTGGATTCCCTTCTATATTATCATATGTGTGTTTCTCTGGATTAGGTGGTATGCGATCTTCCTAACTCAAACAACTATTGCATTACATTTACTAAAGAAGAAAAGTTTACTGTATTACTCATTTCACTCAATATTTCTTATAATAAGCGGCTTTGCTGTAACGTTTCCATTGATATTCGAGTTTTTCTCCCTTCCCACACACCTAGCGTATTTAACAGTAAGGCTTGCTGTATATATTTTTACAGCTATTTGTCTCTTTTTTGCAGCAATTAAAATAACGAAGAAAATCAATAAAATGATAATTTAAATTATTAAGATCTTATGATGTTGCAGAGGTTCTTTTAATTTCAGAATTCATAATTCACTTAAAAATCCCGTAAAAAATAAAAAAGTGGTTATGCAATGAGTACCGTATAAAGCAAAAGGCTGTGAAGCTATGAATGAAAGAGGAGAAAAATTAGAAATAATCCATCATAAGAAATCACAAAGGTTTTTTATAAAGCTCGGGCCAGGAAAGGCATCATACTTGAAATATAACGTGCAGGGAAATGTTATGAACATAGATGCCACGTATACACCTGAAGAGTTTAGAGGGCGAGGACTTGCTGGAAGACTAATGGAAGAGGCTATAAAATTTGCAAGAGAGAACAGATATAAAATAAAACCAAATTGTAGTTACGCAGTCTATTATTTCAAAAAGCATCCCGAGCATAAGGACTTGCTTGTAGAGGAAATAGAGTAACAATAGCTGATTTTACTTCATACTTTATTAACAAAAATTTTATTTAAAGTTGCGTTTAAAAGATTGCCAAAAAGATAGGGGGTATTGATGTGGCTGAAAAGTGTGTTGAGCCCATCGTTGTTCTGAGCAAAAAGGCAGAATTAACAGAATATGAGAAAATGCACAAGCCCATCATTAAAATTCCTGATAAGGTAAAAAGCTGTGAGCCATTTGAGGTGAAAATAAAAGTTGGTGAAATACCTCATCCCAATACATTTGAGCATTATATCGTTTGGATAGACCTAATTTTGGATGATCATTTTCTGTCTAGAGTTATGTTTGTGCCGATTATTATGGAGCCAGAAGTAACGTTAAAAATAAGAGTCGGAAAGAATGCAAAGCTAAAAGTGATAGCAAGATGCAATATTCACGGACAGTGGGAAATGGAAAAGGAAATCCGTGTAGAATAGCATGATAGCTTCTTTAGGTAGTATTAATTTGCCGTTTCTCTTCCAGTGCCTTTGCAACCTCCTTTTTAAATATATTTAATTCTTTTCTTGGTTCTGATACCCTTATTAATATGAGTATTAAGCCAAGTATTATAAGCAGAGGCAGACTCCAAAATAAAGGATCATCCTTAAAAGTTGTCGCTATTAAGACTCCAAGAGTAAAGCTCACTAATGAAATAACAGTTGGTGTTACTGGGCTTAAAAAATTTAAAGACCCAATTTCATCCAGTTTTGGTAATACGCATATCCACATTAGGAATACAAGTAATATTGCTGTTGATACTAAAAAGAACACTATAAGAGTAAGAACTATAATTTCACTATCCAAAGTAATGAACCAATGTACTGCAAGGATTCCTAAGACAAGTCCTATTATTGATAAACTTAACCATAACCTATAATATGCATCTGAATATTTCTCAATCCTAGTTAAAGCTTTCTCTAAAGCTTCATACAAGTCAATACTTTGAAGTCTCCTATTCTTAATATAAAGACCAAAGAATACAGCAGCTGCTAAAAATGGAATCATCCCGATTATTCTTAAAGTGGTTTTACTTGATACTTCTTGAACAAAAATAAAGTTCTTTCTCCCGCCCCAAACCAAGAATAAAGATTCTTTATCACCGCCTTTGGTTACGGTTATATTATATCCATCAAGCCAGCCATCTTTCTTTATGGAGATATATAGATATACCTTAGCATCAGCAAGTGAGAATTCTAAATACCAATCTATTATATCCGCAATGAGATAGTGTTTATACCTAAAACTGACGTTTTCTAATGCTTGCAGCTCTTTTTCAACACTATCGAAATTCTTAGGGAAAAATATAGGCAGAATATACCTTTTAATTCTATTAAAACTCTTATTATCAACTGATACGGAGAGATTATAAGGCATCTTAAAGTTCACAATTCCAAGAGCTATGACCCTTGGTTCCAGTGTGGCTATCTTACTATCAAGCTTGATATAAATCTCTCTGGACAAATCCAGTTTGTATTCTCTAGCAATTTCATCTACTATCGTATGCTTAGTCCCATTACAGATTTCTTTAACCTCAAGTTTTAGCGTGGATCCAATGTCATATAGCCAAATTACATCACTTGACAATTCATTGTATTTTATAGTCGTAAAGGTAATTCCGATTATGAAGAATATAACTGCTAAAGTTTTGTATTTCCGCAATTTATTCTTCATGCTTGAGTACCCTTACGAAGATTTTCCATTACTATTATCATAATCTCAGCATAAATAATATTTTCTTCTTTAAGTGGTATTGGTTGAATACCAAAATAGTACTTTTAATACTCACTCTCATCTCTTCTTTTCATTTAAAGTTTATTAGCTAGTGAATCTATAAAACAATCAATCAACTTTGATTTTTTACATGATTCCAAAAGAGATGAACGCGATGATTTGGAAGATCCTTTCTTGGAACGTAAATGGGTTTAGAGCCGTGATGAAAAGAGGTTTCATCGAATTTATGAAGAAAGAGAGACCTCATGTAATCTGCTTGCAAGAGATTAAGCAACATATAGCACCCATGTCTTTAGGGCCAGGTCTTGAAGATTACTTGATTTATTGGTATCCAGCAGAAAGAAAGGGATATGCCGGGACTGCAGTCCTTACGCGGATAGAGCCAAAATCAGTAAAATACGGATTTGGTGAAAAAATTGCTGATAGTGAAGGAAGAGTTATCACACTGAGCTATGATAAGTTCTATCTAATTAACGTTTATTTTCCAAATGCACAAAGAGGATTGACAAGGCTCGCATATAAACTCGAGTTTAATGAAAAGTTTTTAGAATACCTAGAAACGTTAAGAAAAGAAAAGCCACTAATAGTTTGTGGTGATTTTAACGTAGCACACAAAGAGATAGACTTGGCCAGACCAAAAGATAATGTTAGAAATGCAGGCTTTACTCCAGAAGAAAGGAAATTTATGGACAAGCTATTGAGCAAAGGGTATATTGACACATTCAGACATTTTCATCCAGACGAACCTGGACATTACACTTGGTGGACATATAGATTTAGTGCAAGAGAAAGGAACATAGGTTGGCGTGTCGATTATATAGTGATTACTGAAGATTTGCTTCCAAATCTTAAAGATGCATTTATACTGAAAGATGTTTACGGTTCGGATCATGCACCTATCGGAATACTAATTGAGCTTGAAGATAAAATGGAAAAAATACAGAAAAAGAGAACAGTCGAAGAGGTAATTGAATTTATTAATGCTTTTGCCAGTTGCACCTAAAAGGACTGCTCAAAAATTGCTAAGAGATGATCACGATACTCTCTAATCAGTTTAATTTTTTATCGATAATGTTTTGGCAATGGTACGCTTTACACTTAGCTGAGAAACAACTTACTTTCTCTAAAATTTATTTACCTTTTGATTGATTTACTTAATCATATATATGAACTTACAATGTTTAATTTCATACCCCAAGACAGATAATTTTAGAGAAAGGAGAGGAAGAAAATAAAAAAACAGATTTTTAACGTAATTGGTGTTGGAACTGAGGAATTTTTAAAGGTTCTCAAAAGAGAAACTAAAAAGTTGTCAGTCAAAGTGACACTGAGTTTTATCACGTTGAATCAAAGAGACTTAACTACTTACAAAGAGTCTATTTTAGAAAAGATTATAACATTTGTTAAGAGGAGCGAAGAAAACACCGAAAAATATGTAATTATGGTAATTGAACAGGTACCTAGTAACTTTAATAGGTTTACGGATGAATTAGACAGCTTTTTGAAAGAAATAGGGGTTCATTTTATTGCAATAGTACCTAAAAGCAAGTTGAAGAATGTTAAGAACCTTTTTGAAAGACTTGAACACAAAGACTACATTTTCTTGATTACCTTGGATGATGAGCAGATAGGGGATAACTACGAGGGGATTTTTAGGTGTTTGCGATTCATTATTGATTTTTATCACATAGAACATTTAAACATCAGCATTGACCTCCATACTTGTGGTTCTTTCGGTCGCAACGAGTACTGGAACTACTACGGCAGAATCCTAGTTGATGAGAAAGAAAACATTTCTAAGGCATTAAACATCATTAGAAGCAAGATTGAAAATATTAAGGAAATCATAGCTGTTTTTAGAGTAACCAAAAAAACGAAACTACAAGATGTCCGCGACTGGTTAGACAAATTTGCAGATATTATCGATGAGAAAGAAATACCATTTACATGGGCTGCAATAGTAAGTGATCAGATTGAGAAAGAATCAATAGAGCTTATGGGCTTAGAAAAAGTGAATATATGACAATGTTTAAAAAGAGCTTTTCTAACCATCCTTAATTATTACCAGAATGAAAAACCTATCTTTCGATAGGATGCATTGCGATGTATTGCTTTTTATATGAAGAATTAAAAAGCAATAGGTAGTGTATGCTTAGGAAAAATAGCATCATCCCCACTAAATATATAAATGATCTTGGAATTATTAGATTTGATGACAGTAGTTATACCCTTAATGTGGATGGGGACCAACATTAATGGGGATTTTAGGAAAAAACTTTTTAGTATATGCGTAATTAGTGTATTTTTAAGTGCTGCGGTAGCGTTAATCCTTCTTAATGAAACTCATACATGGACACCTTTACATTTACAAGTCAAGCTAACGGAAAGCAAACAAGTTCCAATACACAGCCAAGTTTTATTCATAAATGATGTAGATGGTGATGGAATTCAAGAAGTTGCGGTACTAAATAATAAAAAAATAATAGAAGTGTATACAATATCATCGTTGGACAGCCCTATCCTGACATATAACATCTCAAAATACATTACGAAAGCACATAATCTTAATGCAAAGGTTATTGACGTTCAAGGCACAAGTATGTTGGTAGTAGTAGGAGCATCCTTCGTTAATGAAACTCATGAGGCTCTGCAAATTTTATGCTACTCAATTCAATCTAGTGATAGCCTTTTATGGCACTTTGAGAAAACCTTTCAATACTCTGTAAGCTATACCTTTGCTGATATCAACAATGATTCTGTAGAGGATGTGATTGCTGCCACGCCATTTTCTGTCTTTGTTATAGACTTAAAAGCTAGACAATTGCTTTGGGAAAGAAACGTAGACTACGATGATATATCTAATATTGTTTTAGTAGGCGATGTTGATGGAGACAAAAGAATTGAAATAGTAAGATGCTCAGAAAATCTTATCTATGTACTTTCTAGTGATGATGGGAAGATACTATCAAAGCTGAAGTTTGGAACTCTTGATGAGAAGTATGATTATTTTTCGGCTACAATATATGATATTAACAATGATGGTGCTGAAGATGTGATCTATGCAAGAGAAGGCAAGGGTATTTATGCAATTAGTTTTTCTAAAAATAATATCAGGGGTATGTCGTGGGGATTTTTATGGAGCCTTTCACTCTCAGTAGCACCCATGAAAGTATCTGTCTATAGGGACACAGAAACCTATGTTTATGTGCGTAGTTGTGGAAAAATTAGCGTTATCAATGCTCAAAGTGGAGAATTGATATGGAGCAAGGAAATACCATTATACTATGAAACTGTAGATGATATCAATGGTGACGACTTGCTAGAACTTGTCAGCGGATACAATAACACCTTTTATTTCATAAGATTGCTTGATGGAACAATTTTGCATAATTTCACTGTTGATCTTAATTACTTCTTAAACTTAACCTCTCAGAATAAAGAGGACCTAGGAGAAATTCATGATATGAGAGAAACAATTCATACATACACCACATGGACTAAACCAATAGTTATCGATTTAAACAACGATTCAAAGAAAGAAATTATAGTTGGAGCTAACATGTTTGCAAAAAATAGAGAAGGTTTGTTTCTTCTTATAATTAGTAGTAATGGTGAGTTGATACTAAAGAAGATGATTACAAAGAAGCCGATGCAGATGAGAATTTATTACTGTAACACATCGAGTGGAAACATGAAAATCATTATCTTTCTAGAACCATTAGACACTTTGTTAAATAAATACAGTGAATTACGAATATATAACCTCACAATTACCCTATAATTACCTTCAGATATTCATTTGGGCATTACTTTCCTCTTAGTTAACATATTTTACCTTAAGATAATGATTTAATTCCTTTATCACTATCTACTAGGAATTTAGCTTTCATATAAAGACTCTACAGCATTTTAAAGAGTTACTTCTAAAGCAAAAATGCCATACTTATTATTATTGATGCTGTTCTGCTTCTTCCTCTAGCTCTATACTAACTTTATCTGATATTACGTTTTTCCACCTTGCTGAGATCATTGAAATGCTCGAAGTTAATCCAATCTTATATCGAACTATATGCCTCTCTGTAATCATTGCGAAAAATCCAAGTGCTGGATCAAATGGCACCCAAATACCATCTAAGAGAAGTACTTCCGACCATGCATGGGGTTCTAATTCGTATGTCTCATTATTTTTAGATTTTACAAAGTATCCCACAACTCTTCTTGCCGGGATTTTTCTGCCTCGAAGTAATGTGATGAAAACATCAGAGAGTTCATCACAATCACCTTCATAAGATTTAAGAGCTCTTACAGCGCCTAATCTAATGTCCATAGGACCCTTTAGCTTGATGTTTTCATTGACGAATTTAAATGCGGCTCTTATGTATTTTAGCGTATCTTCTTTCGTTTCTTTAATTAGTTTTTCTACAGCACTCTTTATTATCTCATCCTCAGTCTCCCAGTACTGTTGAGGCCTTGTATATATTAAGTATTTTTGTGGGAGGGATGTGAAAAAGGTTGGATTGTATACCTTTTTAAGATTAAATGTAAGGGCTTTAACTTCGATCAGACTCTCCATATTTACGATTTTGATACTATTTGGTTTTACTTCTCTGATTAGGATATAAGCCATGTTATTCATTTCACTTTTCTTTCGAACTCTACACTTATTATCACATTTTAGAGACAAAACTTTTTGATGATAATCCTCAGTAAAGGTAGGAATTCTTATTATCATATTAAGGATTCGCTTGTTTGAGGAATTACGGATCCTAATTTTTGTGATCACTTTCCAAGTTGCAATCAATCTGTGCACCTTAACTTCTTATAAGTCATTGTAAAGGTACTATAAAAATTTTTGCGAACTTTTTATTCGTTTTATAAATAATGTCAGAAGAATAATAATAAAAATATATTAACTATAAGTTAAACTCATCTTTCTAAGGAGTATCTAAAATGGTGTATTGCATTTTAGATAACGTTCAAGTATTTGTTTTGCCAACTCAGTACCGCTCGGACTTCCCCACCATGTCTA
>JAGGXT010000050.1 GCA_021162905.1 Candidatus Odinarchaeota archaeon
CATTAAAAGAAAACGCAATTTCCGATATATCAATAAGAGAGGGTTGCCGTCCTCTATTCATCGAGGCCTTCGATACAACTTGACCCATATAATACTCTTTTTCCTCAGAGAGTGGAGTTGCATTGTTGCCGTCCTCTATTCATCGAGGCCTTCGATACAACTTAAAAAATAGAGAAGAAATACAAAAATATTTACATGATATAGTTGCCGTCCTCTATTCATCGAGGCCTTCGATACAACGGTATGTTGAAAGTTCCTAATAAATTTTTCTGCGCTGCGTGTCAGCTTGTGGATCTCAAGAACTTGAGACAACAAGCGGGAAGTTTTGCATTTTCCTTTTAAATTTTTCGGTGTGCTATAACGGTGTGATATTTAAGGAACTTGCTCGTTTTCGATAATGGATGGATTATATGATAATAGAGATGAAAATGGGGTTAATGAGGGCTTAATTTTCTAAAAAATCGGAGGATGTTTCTTTTTTATTTCTATAACGCCGTTATTTTTTGGATATTTAAATTTTTCGCATGCGCAAATGAAAAGATTTTTAATATTCTGGAGGAAAATTTGATTTAGTATCAGAAATTTGAGATTATGGTGAATTATAATGAGGGATCTGGATCTTGGGAGATGGGGAGTCATATACGTGAGGGATTTGTCTGACTTTATTTTTTGCAAGAGGAAGGTCATTCTGAGGAAATTATTTCCGCGAGCGTATGAGTTGGAGGGATTTGTCAGAGTTGGGAAACTGTTGCACAGGGCTCATTTTTTGATACACAAGTTTGGCATTAAGAAGTTTGCAAGATTTTCTTCAGATAGACTTAGGAATCTGGGGATTACGGTTAGTAGTGACATAGCAGAGGATTTTGAGAGGTATCTAATGGAGGTGATGAAAACTCACAAGGGTGTTAAGGCTGCAGATAACATAGAATATGAGGTAAAGGTTTCTTGGAGGGGAGGGAAGATTAGGGGCTCGATAGATATGGTGCTAAATGGCTTGGTATATGAAGTTAAGTTTTATCGTCGCGATGTTAGCAAGCCATTTCCAAGTGATATAGTTCAAGCATTTTTGTACGGCCGCATGTACAAGGAGAATAGGGATTATAGTTACAACTACGTGGTTATTGAATATCCGATTACGGGTAAGGAATTCAAGGTTGATCTGAAAGATGAGAGTATCATGAGTATTGTGGAAAATGCTATTAATGAATTAATAGAGGCAAGCTTTTCAGATAGACTCCCAGACGTTAAGAGGGGTAGGAAATGCGAGTTTTGTGAGGTTAGAACATTGTGCTGGTCCCTATAAAATTTGTTTTTAGTGTTGATTAGTGTTAAATTCGATGGAATATTGGTAATGAGTAGAACATTATTTATCTGAAATGGTATGCAGTATTGGAGTTACTGCACATGGGGAATTAATATTTGCAGATGTGCATCGAACATGGATAAGAAGTAGAAATGATAGTATAGGATACTAAAAATTTTTTAGAGTTGAGCGTAAAGTATCAAATAAATAGAGTTATAGTTAGGATAGCGATAGGAATGACATTGAAGCACCCATATGATAAAGTTTTGGAGAAATTGCTTGATTGCTTGAGGAAGCATTTTGATTTGGTTAGCGTAGTCGTTTTTGGTTCTGTGGCGAGAGGGGACGCAGAAAAGGATAGTGACATCGATATTTTGATAGTGGCGGATAATCTACCAGATAGATATGAAAGGTTTAAGATTTTTGATGAGGCCGAAAAGTGCGTGGAGGGGGACATTAAGGAGTTAAGGAAATCAGGGTATAACATATTTATTAGTCCGATTATAAAGTCCGTTGAGGAGGCAAGGAGAATTACTCCTCTTTATCTGGATATGGTTGAGGATGCCGTGATTCTTTTCGACAAGGATCATTTCTTTGAAGACGTTTTAAATAGGCTTAGGAAAAGATTAAAGGAGTTAGGAGCAAAGAGGGTACGGCTGGGTAAGAAGTGGTATTGGGTTCTGAAGGAGGATTATGAGTTTGGAGAGGTAATAGAGATTGAATAATATAGAAATGGCTAAGTCGTATTTGGAAGAGGCATTAAGAAGAATCAAAGTTGCTAAGTGGGCTCTTGATGAACATGCTTATGCCTACTGCATCAGGCAATCACAAGAAGCTGTAGAGCTAGCTTTGAAGGCAGCTTTAAGGTTTGTTGGCATAGAACCTCCTAAGTGGCATGATGTAGGGCCTGTTTTACTTGAAAATCGTAAGCGATTTCCAGAATGGTTTGATGAGAAGATTGATGACCTTGCATCAACTTCAAGATGGCTCAGGCGTGAAAGAGAGCCGAGTATGTATGGCGATGATGAGAGTGGGCTACCTCCCCAAAAACTCTATACGCGAAATTATTCCGAGAAAGCATTCAATGAAGCAAAATTTGTTGTTGATTTTGTTTACAAGTTGATTCAAAAGAAGGCTATATAGCGGCTGTTTTACTGATAATTATAATCATAATAATGCTGTTGCAATTCTTAAGGATTCAACAGGGAAATATCAAGTAAAAGCTCTTATTTTAATAGTGTATTATGTAGTTTATTTAAAAATAAAATTTTATATCTTATTTCTGAATTCTTGTGTTAACAAATTGGGGATAGTTGATTTGAGGGCTTCTAAAAAATCTTTTGCCTTTGAGACGAATAGTATATGAATCACGTTATCTTTTCGTTCTATTAGGACATCGCCATACTTATACTTCTCATCATATGTTACCAGTGATACTCTTTTTATATCGGAGAAGTAAATGATATCGGTTCCGAACAGTTTCTTTACGATAATTCCCTTATCTGTTATTATGTAAGATTCATAGCCGTCAATTAGTGCTGGTAGAGAGATTGAGAGGACTAGGATTAATATTATTGCCAACAAGATTGCTGCGGGCAAGTTTTCTGAGCTGAACAAATTTATGCCTCTTATAACTATAATTTCATAAATTAAATAGCCTATTAGTGCCAAGATAGGAGCTACAAGTAATAGCGGGGCGAATATCATTAGAAGTGGTATTGAGAAGCGTTTATTCTCCAGCATTTATATTACCTCAATAGAGCATATATTGTTTTACATCGTCTACGAAGGCTTCTGGATTTTCAGGGTTCAGAAAGATTATATTACCCTCTTTTACTTCATAGGTCCATGGGCCTCTCTTTTTGACCATCACAAGTCTATATCTTTTGCCGAAACAGTTCCATTTTTCAAGCAAATAGATTTTCTCGATGTCACTGAATCTTATTTTCTGCGATATGAAGTGTTTATAGATCGAGTAAGGGTACTCTATAAATATGCCCTCGTTCGTGATTACATATCTTTCAAAGAAGAAAAGAGGGATGCCAGCAATCGGAATTAATAACAGAACGAGGCCAGTAATTGCTAATATAAATAGGTTGGCCCAAGAGGTTTTTGAGATCAAAAATAAAACAGCTAATGGTATGATTATAAGAATGAGAGCTAAAAATTTTGCTAGTTTTGACTTCTGCTTTTTATATATTTTCTTAATCGTCACGAAATACACCCTAGAGGAATAAAGTTTCCATCACAATCTTAAATTCACTCATATAGTTATTGGTCTGTGGCTGATTTAAAAATTTTGTAACTGACTTTAATTTAACGATATCGGCAATCCATATCGCATCATAATTATATAACATCTGTTTCTTCTTCTATTACAGACGTTGTATATACCTCGATTTTCTCCACGTCTTTTTTGCAGAGAGGTATTATTCGAACATCGGTTTTGCTCCCGTAGATTATCTGTTGAATCTTTCTGATGAGTTGGAGAAGCTGCTCCTCTGTTAAGGAAATTATAAATGCTGAAAGTTGAACATGGTCTCCGCCCATATCTTTTAAGGTCTCCCTTATTTGACCACGAATGTAATCGTCTTCGGTATCATAAACCACCATGTATTTCAATATCTTACCTCCTTATAGGAACCATAGGCTTGTCTTCAATCTCTCTGAAGGGATAACGTTTAGGTATGCAAATCTTGCAATTCTATCAGCGTAAAGTATTGAAATTGGTAATTTAGCTGATCTTAGGCCAGAGGCCCAGTGCAATTCGCTTAGGTAATATATTTCTTTCATTATTTCACGAATATCAAATTCGAAGTTGGCATATGCAACCTCAACTTCAAGTGGGTTAACTCTTCCTGTTGGTGCAAAGGGACTGAATTCGGGAAAACCAGTTGTCAGCACCATCCCCATTTCGTATCCCAAAATGAAATAAAGTCCTTTCTCGGGATTACCATATTTATTCGAGTAAGCTCTAAATATTTTTGGAGTTCTATGCTTTTTCACACAGACAAATGAATATTCAACACTCTCTGGTAAGATTTCTGACGATTTGAGGTGCTCTATTGCAGACCTAACGCCATTAATTTCTTCAAGAAAGGGAAGGCCATCTCTGTGAATTGTAATTCTGTTAATTTTATAGTCTGGGTTGCTTTTACGTATAGTTCCAATTATCGATACTATGTTTGTTTTAAGCATTTCCTCCTGCATTTTTTCAGACCGGCTCTCCGATTTTATAAGTTCCCAGAAAATCCCCACACTCTTATTTATATCGTATATTGTGTTAAAGACAAAAATTCTGCTGTTATTTATCTGTATTGAATCTATTCCAATGAAGATATCAGTCTTTAATTTGTTCTTCAGTGTCCATGGAATCCCCCCAGCTTTTGCAAAAATTGATAGTGCAAGATTTAGAAGAAGATAAGGGTTGGAAAAACCAAACTTAACGGTGGACTCGGCAATCATCTGCGAAGGAAAACCTCTTTTCGACAACTCTTGTTTATATGGTATGTATGGATCCTTATCGTAAGGCACCATCATCTTATCGGGAACAACAATAATAAAAAGGTCAATATCCTCTGGAGCAGAGGTTTGAATGGTTTCAACATAGTCGTAATTTTGGACTCTTAATATCTCAACCTCTGAGTTGCCCTCGAGAGAGAACCATTTCTGCAAACCACCGTACCCACGAATACCATTCCAAAGTGCATCCCAAAGCTTTTTAAAGTCGTCTATAAAACCTTCTGGAACAAGTGCAGCGATATCTATATTTTTGGGTCCCTTAAATGGCTTGAAATCATTCTTAAAACCTTGATATGGCATTATTGATGTCCCGTTTTTAAATTGCAAAATTGGCCGAGGAAAATAACTACCTCTCATCCAAAAACACTTCCATGGGCTCTCTTGAAAATTCAATCTCAAAATCATTTATCTTCAGAGGCGAAATTTCTGATATATAATACTTCGCTTGCTTAAGCACCTCATGAGGCTCTTTCTTCAGCTCTTTAAAAATCAACTTGAAAGCCGGATCAATATGTACATCCCTCATTGTGAATGCTATCCTCACCTCGTCTGCAAATCTGTATATCTCTTCAGACTTACGTAATATCTTTAATATCGGAATACCTCTCCTTTCATCATCCTTCAAAACGCTGTTAAACACTCTATCATACTCTTCATCATCAGTAAATACTACGTCTCTAACCTTACCCCTATCTGAAAGCTTGTCCAAATAGACCGTGCGCCCTAATATCACATTCTTGAGAGCCTTTATTCTGTTTTCATCAAAGTCAAAGTACTCAAACAACGAAACATTCGAAATTATCTTATTGATCGGCCTTATCGAGAGACCCACATACCAATCATCAAAAACCAGCACATCAAAAAGAAAACCTCTATAAATTGATACCTTCCCAATGTCAAAAACACGCTTCCCATGAATTAATGCATTTTGCCCTACAATCACATATCCATTATCAACCATCTTCATTCTTATAGTCCGAGCCACAGCCTCCTTTATAAACTGTCGCCTATCCGAATCTTGTGTTAACTCCACAGCCTCCCTTTCAAATTCAAGCTCTTTATCGTCCACAACAATTGAAATTTTTTCAGGAAGTTCTATAACATCACTCTCAGTAGTCGCAATCCTAAAACCCTTAACCTTCACGAAAAGAAGCCCATACTCCTTATAAAATGCATTTGAGGCCTTATTAAGAAGAGAATAAATGACATTTCTATCAGTCGCATGCTCCTTGCCGTTCCTCAATCTGTAAGCTACTATCTTCGATTCTGGAAATGGGCTGTGTGATTTAAATACAGTTACTGCATGCATTGTAGTCCCGAATACCATCTGCCTAAATCTGTGCTCCAATAAGTCAACCAAAACCTCTATCTCTCCAAGATCATCACCACTAGACCCCTCAAGAATCAAAATTACCTTATCTGGCTTGTCTATCTGTTTAATTCTCGTAAATCCACTTTCGTTAAACTTCTGCCGTAATTCTCTAATGATCATCCCTAAATTGGATGCTTCCCCTGATGCGGAAATCTTTCTGACCTCTTCTCTATCAACAACAACTGCTACACTGCCATCCCTTGTTATAAACGTCCTTATCATGTTAGCCCCTTCCAATTAGAACAAAAACGCTATACTTCATATTTAAAGTATCGTTTCCTATACTAAACCCCCACTTAGGTTTATCCATATGGAAAAAATAGACCTTTCTCCGCCTCAATTTCAAAAATAATCGCTAAGAAAAACGAAAATATCAATTACTACATCTAGATTCCCGTAAATATCCGCTTAAAATAAGAAGAACCTAATCTCAAAATAACACTTTTAAAATAAAACCTAAATTTTTCAAAAATCGTTATAAGCCATCTCGTTAAGTTAACAGTAATTATATACTGTTTCTCAAACTGAAACTTCATTTCACCTCTATCCGCTTCTTTCTCACCCTACGCGCAAAAACTCTTCTTTCAACTTTTCTATGTCAACATTTGGAAAGAATTGTGCCAGCCTATTTTCATCATCCAGATCCAGTTCAACCCCAAGCTCTTTTAACCTATCCTTTATTATGCAATATTGTACAATTTTCTGACGACATTTCAACAGTCTTATAAGCTCCATAATCTCAATCTTTGGAATACCATATTTCTCACCAAGCTCAAATAAAAAATCAAAAAGATCCATACTAATACCCTTAAGATATATCAAATTCAGAATAATTACAGCCCTTAAACTAATCTATTGATACCTTCTTCTACATAACACTACTTTTTAACACAAATACTTTGCTGAGAGCATATCTATTTATGAAACTTGTCCTCTATTCATTGAGGCTTTCAATGCAGCACCTGCGGATACAATAGGCGATTCAGGATTTAACAATTTATAATGTTGCCGTCCTCTATTCATCGAGGCCTTCGATACAACCTTATACTGTAAGTTGGATGAAATGTGAAGAGTGCAACTCCAAGTTGCCGTCCTCTATTCATCGAGGCCTTCGATACAACATATTCACATGGAACAAGAATGAATTTGAAAAATGGGAAATGTTGCCGTCCTCTATTCATCGAGGCCTTCGATACAACGGTGGGACGAGGAGCTTACATCCTCTTGCGAGGATAGCTCGTTGCCGTCCTCTATTCATCGAGGCCTTCGATACAACTAGAGAGAAAAGTTTTCGAGATATCGAAAGGTGCAAGCAAAGTGTTGCCGTCCTCTATTCATCGAGGCCTTCGATACAACTTTGTTCAAAAATAAAAAAGTGAAAATTGTGATTGAGTGTTGCCGTCCTCTATTCATCGAGGCCTTCGATACAACGTACATCATACAGGGAGATGAAACACCATTCGTCTTAGGTCCTTGTTGCCGTCCTCTATTCATCGAGGCCTTCGATACAACATAACTTCCACCCAATTTATTGATAGAATAAAGGAAGCATTTGTTGCCGTCCTCTATTCATCGAGGCCTTCGATACAACACTACGAAGAACGTAGCGGCTATTCATATTACTGGAAGACATTGTTGCCGTCCTCTATTCATCGAGGCCTTCGATACAACCAAAAACTATCGACATATGAACCGAGAATCAACAAAGGAATTATGCTGCCGTCCTCTATTCATCGAGGCCTTCGATACAACTCAACAAGATAGAAATTCATGAAAACGGTGAAATAGAAGGGACAGGGTTGCCGTCCTCTATTCATCGAGGCCTTCGATACAACCGTGTCTCAACAATTACAGCAGATTTACAGCGATATCCTTCTGTTGCCGTCCTCTATTCATCGAGGCCTTCGATACAACAACGGGATTACGATTTACGCAACAAAAATTGTGTCAGCTCGTAGGTTGCCGTCCTCTATTCATCGAGGCCTTCGATACAACGAAGCGATTTCCATTAAAAGAAAACGCAATTTCCGATATATCAATGTTGCCGTCCTCTATTCATCGAGGCCTTCGATACAACTTATGGAACTGATCCATGGATCTGTAAAAATGCGATGATCGTTGCTGTCCTCTATTCATCGAGGCCTTCGATACAACTCTTGGGTGGATGCTAGGATTTTCACATAGTGGACAGCGAGCCAGGTTGCCGTCCTCTATTCATCGAGGCCTTCGATACAACTTCGATGAACACCGTCGTCGCTGCTTACACCCACCTATATCTGGGTTGCCGTCCTCTATTCATCGAGGCCTTCGATACAACTTCCTCAAGTGCGATGAATGTGGAAAACATATTAGCGTGAGGTTGCCGTCCTCTATTCATCGAGGCCTTCGATACAACTGAAGGTGGACAGTGCAACTTTGAACAAAATACAAGAAGTTGTGAAGTTGCCGTCCTCTATTCATCGAGGCCTTCGATACAACATAGGAGAGTGTCTTATGATTCCTAAGGAAAAAGCAGACGTTGCCGTCCTCTATTCATCGAGGCCTTCGATACAACACAGTGTTGCGGCGTACCATTGACGTGATGAAGGTAACAGAGTTGCCGTCCTCTATTCATCGAGGCCTTCGATACAACATTCTGGATTATTATTCATTGATCGCTTTGCAATTGGTCGATTGTTGCCGTCCTCTATTCATCGAGGCCTTCGATACAACACAAAGGACGAAGATTCTATGTACGAGGGATTAATTTATGACTAATAGGAAAAAGTATATAATTCAAGTAGCAAAGACACTATTAAGTGTTTGTGACGGTGCAGTAA
>JAGGXT010000241.1 GCA_021162905.1 Candidatus Odinarchaeota archaeon
AACTGGCGAGAAGTCAGAAAATATTTGGCGATGGGTGTATATTCAGTTGACCACATAATAAAGGAGGTTTCAAACGCTATATGGAAGCATGCAATACTTTTCAATCGAATAACCAAAGACACCGCAATGGTCTTACATGAACAGTTAAAGAGAATGATAGAAGAAGAAATTCTTATACTTGAACCAGAAAACCTATACGTCGACAAAGCTTTCAAAATATCATTAAACCACAAAATAACATTCTACGACTCCATATACATAGCCCAAGCGCTAAAATACGGCGAACTACTAACAAGCGACCAAAAACAAGCAGAAATAAGCAAAAAACTCAACATAAAAACCCATCACATCGAATAACATTTCAAAACGCAACAAACGATCAGAAGAAAATCAAAACAGCGATTAGATCGGTAGCTTTGTCAACTCCAGCTAAATGAGCAGAAAACATTAGAATCATAATAAACCTAACCAACACAAAATTAAACATTACAACATTAGCATCCAAATATAAAGCGTTGAGCCTACTCACCTCTACCCTCCCTCACCAATTCAACAGCAGTCTTCTCATGAACTATAATAAACGGAATCTCACCCTTCTCCCTCTTAGACTTAAATACTTTTAAAATATCTTCTTGAACCCCTAATTCGAATTTCTTAGCTAACCTAGCTCCCTGAACTACAGACTCCAATAACTCTTCAATAAGAGCCCTCAACGTAACACCCTCTTCAACAGCTAAGATCTTTGCAGCCTTCCAAAGATTTTCTCTAATCCTAATACTGGTAACCTTATCTTTCATAAAAACAACAACATTAAATACTACATGTAGTTGTAGTATTTAAATATCCATCAATACTACAAACACTATCCATCCACTCAAGAAATCTTGAATCAAATCGATAAATCATGTCCAAGGATAATGAAGATAAATCCAACAGCCTTTCCATTTTCATTTAATGGTAATTACGTCTCCATCCAAGGTCTTCCGACACCAACATATATTATATTCGGTGGAATATCTTTAAGTTCAATAATATCTCTAGCATCAACCACTGCTATCCTATCCTTGCCACTTAACCTTCTTACATCATTAAAATCTATCTTTTTAAACTCCGGATGATCTGTAGCCACAACCACAACATCCGCTCCTTCCAATACATCTTCAAAACTTGATGCAACCTCGAAACCAAAACCAGAAAGTAAAGAGGGCTTTACATAAGGATCAAAAACCTTAACTTTATATCCCTTCTCTATCAACATCTTTGCAACATCTAAAGAAGGAGAATTTCTTAAATCACTACTACCACCACGAAAAGAAGCCCCTAAAACAGCTATAGTAGGCATATCGCTATTAATCCTACTCAAAGCTTTCTCAATAAGTACAATAACATCTCTAGGCCTTCTTTCATTAACTTCCCTCGCTAACGCCGTCAATCTAAGGTCAAGACCAAAATTCCTTGCAACCCACATTAACAAACGTGGATAAACAGGTATACATATCCCACCCACACCAAGCCCCGGCTTATGAACATGGGAATACGGTTGACTATTAGCCGCCAACCTAACTTCCTCAAAATCTACCCCCAGAACTCTGGCAAGATCAGCTAACTCATTAGCAAGCGCAATATTAACATCACGATAAACACCCTCAACAAGCTTCTCAAACTCCGCAACAGTTGCATCTGACACCTTAATAACCCCCTTCCTAACAATTTTCAAATATAACTCAGCTACAACTTCCGTCGACCTAGGACCAACACCACCCACAATTTTCGGATAAGACTCCTCAACATCACGAACAACATGCTCAACCATAACCCTCTCAGGAGAGTACACAAGGAAAAAATCCTCATCAACCTTTAGCCCACTTATAGACTCTAACACAGGTCTTATTCTGTTTGCAGTAGTCCCAGGTGGAAGACTAGTCTCAACAATAACAACATCACCTCTCTTAAGTCCTCTAGCAACCTTGATAACAACATCATCAATAGCTGAGAAGTCTGGTTCATCTCCATTTATGAGCAAAGGTACGGCTACAATCTTCACCCTGCTCAGCTTAGATGCTTCAACACCATCGGTGGTACCATAGAAACAGTTTTTCTTAACAGCCTCCGAAATAGTTTTAACAACCAGTGGATCGGGATGCTTAACAACACCTCGATTAATCTCCTCAATCTTATTAACATCCACATCTACACCAATAACATTATAGCCAGCTCTAATCCAAACAGCGCAAATACCTAAACCAACACCGCCAAGACCATAGACCGCTACCTTATCTGAACTCAAGTTTCATCCCCGCTAAATTATAATGTTCAAAGTTAATCTAAACGCTTATTACAATACCAGTACAGGCGAAATATTTTAAGATACCGTAGTGAATTTACCACTAATTAAACTTGTTGTTTCGTACGGTTATTAAATGGCGATTTAAGCTATTATTCAAGGCTTTTCTTAAATTTTGTGTTTAGGAAGAACACATAATTTCCAGTGACTTCTTAGGGAACAAGGGATAATAGTATAGTAAATCTTTAGTTAAGATCATCGATATTTATTTCAATTTAAACAAAATCCTTATATGTAAGATTTAATGGTTAAACTCACTTATATGTAGAAGAAGTTGAATTTTAGATTTAGTTTTACTTGAACTGGAATTTAAGTTAAAGATATATTTTAGTATCTGATTTTGAGTGTTCTTTCATTATGATTCTCTGTACATTTATTTACCTTATGATTATTCGAGAATTCTTTCCAAGATTACCTCTATTTTCTTTGCATAAGGTTTTAAAACACGTCTAAGAGGATGAATACCTCTAAAAATGGCTTTAAGGTTTTGAATATCCTCCATAGTTACAGCGCCACTAACTAAAACAAGCAAGAAATAAACACCAAGGCCTGCAAACCCTCCTAGAATTAATTCTACAACGGGATAACTATTGAGCAATTTTTGTAAAAGGTACGCAGTGAAGCCAGCACAAAGTCCAGCTAGCAAGATTTTAATAGAGCATTTCCATTCTATGCTAAATCCAAATTTTCTTTTGATAAACACGAGGTAAGATCCCATTATTACGTATATTACTGCTATGTTTGTGAAAATTAAACCTACAATACCCAATAGGGGTATAATAAAAAGGCTTATTGGAATTCCTATTAGTAAACCAATACAATTAACGATTAGCACGGTTTTCGTAAGACCTTGTCCTCTTAATAGTGAGCCGGCATTGAGATAACCAATTACTGTAGAAAGATATATGCTTGCTAAAAGTGTTAGATAAAGGGGGGCGTCTGGAAAGCCGCTATTGAAAATTACGGCATTTAATGGTTCTGAAAGCCCCATAATAAGCACTGTTACAGGAACAATTAATAGTGAAACATATTTTACGGATAATTTAAACACGGAGCCAAGTAGCTTATTCTCTCTTATACCGTCAATTTTAGAATACGCTGGGAACATCACAGCTGAAATGGGTAGGGCTAAAACCGGCAATGGGGTCAATAGTGTTGCAGCGGCGCCATAATTACCAAAATCCCACTTGCTACAATATCTACCAGCTAAAAGGTTGTAAAACTGATTACCAAAACCAGTAATTGTGTTTGCAATTGCCAAAGGAAGACCGAAACTTAGAAGGATTGCAAGTGTGTTTTTCCAGCTTGATTCTCCCTCTGCTGAGGATAATGCCTTATGAGGTTTTTCCTCATATTTTGGGATTTTTCTGAAAACAAGTATTATCCCGAGAATTGCAGAGGCAAAATAACCTATCACATAACCTATGATTGCTCCTAAAACACCGAATCCCATTAAAACTAAAGAAAGAGCTAGACCGCCTTTAATTGTGGAAAAAAGCACCAACATTGTCACGTTATATTTCGTATCCTCGAGCCCTAGGAATATGTTCCAAGCAACTTTATAGATTGCTTCAGCAAGCAGAACGAGGGATACGATTCTAATTAACGAAGCAACCTCAGGTTTTCGATAGAATGTAGCGATAGGCGTTGCTAAAATAAATGTAATAACAGTTAGAAGTATACTAGTAAATATGACAAAGAGAAGAGCTGAGGTGACAAGTTTCTTAGCTTTATTAAGATTGTTTTTTGCCTTAAACTCCGCGATGTATTTCGTTAATGCCTGAGGTATTCCCCAATCGCGAAAAAGTGCTACCATTGAAATCGGGACAAGCGCCAATCCATAAAGCCCGTATTGTTCCTCACCTAAAAACCGGATTACAAAGACAATTGTTACAAAGGATATTATTGTGGAAATCATTCTACCCAGAGCTAGAGTTGCTCCACTTTTCACTGTTATCCGAGCACTTCTCAAAATCTCTTCGTCCAAAACAATCACCACGCGTATTTCTTGAGCTTTTGGTGTAGGGTTTTTCTTAGGAGGAAAGTAAAACTACAAATTATATATTAATCTTGATATGGAGTACAGGTATCGATTTCGAGGGGATATCTAGGGGATCGGTGAAGGCTATGTATTACCCATTTTTTGCTGGGGAAGTATACCTCTTAAAAGTATAGTACACATTTGACTTCCTCTATTGTGTTTATGAAATGTTTAGCTTCTGCTTTTGGGTTTCTTATGGCTACACCTATTATGCCCAGTTCCTTAGCGGCTTTCATATCCTTTCTTCTATCAGCGATAAACATCGTTTTTTCGGGGGGAACCTTCAACAGTGACATTACCATTTTGATTTGTTCTTTGCGGACATATGAATCCTCCCTTGTAATTATGCTGTCAAATACGTTCTCCAATTTTAATTTTTTAATAACAGCATTAACGGCTTTTCTCCCTTGAAGTGTTACAAGTGCTAGTTTTAATCCAAAATTTTTAAGATAAAACAAAGTGTCCTTTAAATTTGGCTCGGTCCACATACGTTTTATAGCTTCTAATTCGTATCCATCAACTATTTTCAAAAGTTCTGATGCCTTCGCTTTGTGTGATGCCTTTAGTATGCCGTTCAGTAATGGTTTAAAAAAATCCGGAGATAATCCTGATATCTTTGACAATTCCTGCCTTAAATCAGCGTAATCTATTGGTAGTTTTACTAGTGTCCCATCCAGATCAAATATTATTAGTTCTATTTTCATATGCTTGTTCAAAGAATTTTCACCTTTTTACCGTTTGAATTCACAAGTATCACGCCTGCATCTATATGTCTTATTAGCATGATGTTTTCTGGGAAAATATTCGTGCCTAACGGTTTGGATATTAATTGTCCTTCTATTCCAGACTTAACGTAAATATAAGGTATGTTGTACTTCCAGTCAAAGTTAAAGACTTTAATGGCTGCATAGGACCATAGGCTTAGTGTCGTGTGAGCTTTAACGTTTACCTCTGTAACTTTGGGGTTGTCATCAGCGTCGTATTTCAAATCTAAACAATAAAATCCTGAAGCATTTGAGTCTAAACTCTTAACTACTTCTATTCCAAGTTTATCTACTCTGTTGTCTCTCACGATTTTTGCAACTGTTGGCGTGCCAGTTATTCTTGAGGGTGAAAGATTAGGGAAGATATAGTGTAATCGTTCTCTTGTAAAACTGGCGTATAGCTTGCCTTTGAACCATAGACTGTCCCATGCAATGTCTCTCCCAGGGAGATATTCTTGGACAATAAACTCTTTGATGTCAACTCCCCTAAGAGACCAAAGTTTAACCCAATACTCGGCCTCTTCAGCGCTATAAACTGGAAGTGAAAGTCTTCCTCCAGCTCCTCGTCGAGCCCTTAACCACAAAGGCCACCCATATTCCTTAGATAATTCTATAACAGCCTCTTTGCTATATAATCTGGTATCTGGAACATTTAGGTTTGAATCTCTAAGCCGAATATAGGTCAAATATTTGTCTCTTGCAATTTTAACAACTTTAGATGAGGGTATTAAAACCTTAGACTTTATTTTTTCTCTGTGGTAGCTTAAAACCTCAAGTTCTACCTCGGGTTGTGGGTGAACAAACTCGATATTTTCTTTGTCGACGATTTCCATTATAAGTTTTAAAAATGTGGGATCGCTGTGTTTCGGGCTCCTGTAGCCTTTATCTACAGGACTTAACATAAGGTAATATTCATTATAATCTGTTCCCACAACAAAAACGTCTTCAGGAGCAATTTTCAATGTTCTTACAAAGTTTATTCCACCAACGCCTCCTGCACCAGTAACAAGCACTCTCAACAGTCTTTCCTCCTAAATTAATACAACTGGAAATCATCATACACATTAATACTTTTTAATGCTAAATTAGGCTTTCAGCCTTAAGATAATTGTAACAAGATCCCATGGTATATTCTCTTTCCCAAAGCCAGTCGAGTAACTTAGAATATAATCGACCGCCTTTCATTCTAAAGGACTCTTGGTGAAAAAGTATGGTTATAACTTTATATCCGTTTTTAATAAGTTTCTCTATTTTCGCTGTAATGTATTTCCAAGCTTTTTCCTCACTCAACATGAGCCTTCCGAAAACATCGGCATCCATAATGGCTATTGGGAATTCCCATAAGCCTTCAGGAAGCTTTAAAGCGCCGTTAGTTTCTAAAGATTCAACCCTGTAAGACGAATCATAGATTAAGCCTAGTTTTAAATACATACGAATAACGTCGCTACTAACCCTTAAATAGTGAGATCTAACTCCGTAAATCTTTAGTGAAAACTCCTCTTCCAGAAACTCTAAACTCATTTTGATTATTGAGAATGGCTGAGTATTTTCAATAACACTATGGAAACCTATTTCCCATCCTCCTTCTCTTAAATACTTAATTTCATTGGATATTCTCTCTAGGGGGAAAAGATTCACTGGAATAAAAAACGTACTTCTTAATTTGTAGGTATCCTCAATTTCACAAATCTTGTAAATATTGTTGTAGAGATTATCAATCCTAAAAAGATGTTTTAGGATTCCAATCTTTGAAAATCTGTTTCTTCTAGCAAAGACTTCTCGAATTGATCTAAAAACAGTGTCTACATCATGAGTTAGACATATGTAGGTACTCATTTTCATCTTCCTTACAGATTCCTATAGAAGAAATCTTCCAACGAAATTGTAGACATATATTTTTAATTGATCGATGCTGGCTCTTAGGTCTCCAGATATAAGAAAAATGGCTGTACTTTTTGGAATGGCTAAGATTAGGTTTCTAATGGTCACTAAGCCTGACTGTACCCCATATTTTTTTTGTAGTTTTGCGATTTGAGCTAAGCTTTGCAAGTTATATTTTGGATTTAGATAATGATAACACCAAAGATCTTTCGGAGCTAAACATCTGTAGCCTTTCTGTTCCACATATCTCTTTATATACCAGTCTTCATACACGTGTAAGTCGCTAGGAATCTCTATGTCTTTTACTACCCGTGTTCGGATCAAAGTGTCGTGCAAACCTCCACGGTTATCAAAATTTCTTCTAGCAAGTTGGTATTCACTTTTACGCCTCAAATAATACATCACTTTCATTCTATTTCTTGCATGAGGATTAGCGATAACATCCCAGCCCCAGATTAGCCCAACATCCGGTGTCATATACTTCTGAGCAATCTTAAACCAGTTAGGACGTAGAATAACATCATCATCAACAAACATGAACCATTCCGTCTTTACCTGTTTAATACCATATTGGCGTGCAACAGCTCTATTACCTTTTATTTGATGAATTTCAACTCTAGGAAGTTTTTCAAGAATTTTTAGCGTATCGTCTTCACTAAAGGCATCAACAACTATTAAACGATTAACAGGTATTTCTCGGTAAATTGAACGTAAAGATTTTTCAAACACTGGCGTATGAGTTGCGCTATTTTTCGTGATCATAATAACGTCTATCATAAGTTGATTGCCTCCTACTTTGCTAAGCCTAAACATTTTAGAACATAATGTCTTAATTTTTTATGTACGTACTCTATACTTTTGCTTGTGTCAATTATGATGTAATTTTTCTCTTTTGCAAGTTTTTTAAATTCCTCTTTTGCTTTCTTATGGTACCAAACTGGATGTTGGACTCTTCGTTTAAGAACCACTTCTATGGGTACATCTAAAATTGCTCCATGTTTGGGCATCAACCGCTTATATATCCATTCTAATCCATTGGTTGGATAATCAAGTAGTTTATGCCTCAAAATGTAGTCAAAAAAGTGTCTATCTGCTATTACAACTCTCTTTCCTTTAATTCTTTCAGCCCACACTTTAATGAGTATGTAGAGTAAATTATCCAATAAAAGTATATAGGGTCTCAGCCGTGAAAAAACGCTTCTTTTAATGCGCCGTCTATGGGCTAAACTGTAATCAAAGCCTTTGACAAATGTTCCTCTATGTATCGTTTTAGATAAAAGTGTTAGAATCGGGTTTCTAAAGAGGTGCAGAGGGGTAGCTGGTATGCCTTGTTCATTGAACCACTTTGCTAAGAGCCTGGAATGTGTTGTTTTCCCAGCGCCATCGGTTCCACCTAAATAAAAAACCTGGAACCTAAAGAAATTTCTAATATATTCGTCATTTATAAAGAATCCACTTAGTAAAAGCAGAATACCTAGAAATGTACAAAGCGTTGTTAGGATTTCGGATTTTAAAATTTTGAAAATATCTATAGTAAGTGGAATAAATAAGCCAAAAATTATCATTGTAAATCTCAGTAAGTCGGCTTTACTATTTCTTTTCCACGGATACCCTCTATATATAAGGGAAAGTAAGAAAATACCTATAATTACGAGGTTAACTGATGTTGAACACGGCCATGAATAATTTAATCCAAGTTTAACATAAGCGAAAGGGAAGAATAAAGTTTGGAAATCTGTTGTAAGCCAATCTAAAAAGAAATGTAAGGCTAGGCCAGAAATTAACCACAATCTTCTAGTAATAACTGTAATGATGGTAAATGCAAATATATTGTGAAGGACGTACTGATGTGAAAATAAAAGATCTAAATCGGGGAGAAGAAGGCCGAATGTGAACCACCATAACTTCCTTCTATCAATTCTTTTCCACAAAAACTGGCAGATAATTAAGCCAATTAACACTTGAATTATAACATCCAAGTTTTTTTCACCGATTTAACATTTTTACAATACCTAGATTATGTACATGTTAGTAAAGGGATTTCCTCTATAAATTTTTCTTTTAATTCTCTCTACGAACCACTTTAAAGCAGTTATGGAACTCCTACATACTAGTTCTCAAATAACTCTGCAAAATTTTCCCTATCACCAATATTATCTTCAAAAAGTCTTAAAAATTTGTATTTAAAGAGCATTCAATAAATTGTGATGTTATAAAATGGGTTCTCTGATATAAATGTTCATTGCTATAAAATACGCTTACTTTCAAATCTTATGAGCACCATTCTAGGATTTTATGATAAAAATCGGTTATATCGTTGGGTTCCCAATCTATATCTATGTTAAGTGAATAGAATGCGTGGTCGCTATGATTACCTGTACCATCAGGTTCTGGTTTCATCCCATGGTCTGAAACAATAAGAAATATTGTGTCTTTGGGTAGCTGTTTTTTTATTTTAAAGGCTAGAATATCTAGTCTTCTGTAGATTCTCCTAAGTTTTTGTGGTCTCTTAACGATGTGTAGGTGCCCCATCAAATCGGCGATATCGAAATACGCCATAAATAGCTTCCATTCCTTTTGAAGACTTTCAAAGAGCTTTTTTTTCCTCTCTTCATGGACTCTCCAAATCTCTTTTTCATATTCTTTGAGACCCGCCAATAGTGCTTTGCTTAACCGTCGGTGTAATTCCGTGTTATCACTATACGTTGGGACATAAACATCGATAGATGGTTTAACTAAATCAAAAAATGTTTTTGCGTTTAGATCTTTCCTATTAACTACTCTAGGCCCTAAACCAATTTTATAAAGTATTTTTCTTTTCCCTTTAATCCAACTTATGAGTGGGAGTTTCCTAATACGGTCTAATATCCTTCCGTAAGTCCATATGCTTCTAATTTTGTGTTTTGTTGGGGGAAGGCCAGTAATAAAGGATGCCCAAACAATGGGAGTATAGGGTACATTTTCTTTAGAAGTATCTTTAGCCCATAAGGGCTTAGATTTGATGCAATACTCTGCGCGAAGTTTTATTTTACCAAATTTCTTTTGCATCAAACCTTTTAAATTCCATTGCTTCACTAAGTCATATTCTAAACCGTCTAAAGCAAGTATAAAAACTCTTCTCAAGTCTTATTTCCTCCATTTTTAGAGGCAGTTCTATATTTTATTAACTTAACCCTTTAAATCTTTTGGGAGGGTAAACAAGTCACATTTAAAACCAAGACAATGCTGAAAAATCCAAAAGTGAAGGAAAGTAAGGAGTTAGGGAGGGTAAATAGTAGAATAATATAAAATAATAAGTAACTTCTCATTGTGATATTTTTTCAAATAGATGTACAGTGTGGACTGTTCGGAAGGTTTTAATATATGCGTGAATTACGGCAAAAAAACAGTAATACATCAAGATTGAAAATTTTTAAAACCAGAAAGCGGCAAAAAGCCAAAAAGGCGAAGTATATTATAGTAGATAGGGAAAATTCCGTATTTCCGGAGTTAGCTTTGTCTTCGCACAGTTGTTGCGGAAAAGCTGAAACGTTTCATATTATCAAATTAATCGATTATCGCATGAATCAACAAATTGATTTTATTTTTGATATTATCCGTTCTTCGAAGAGTATTTTTAGTATTGAATTTATTTTGGGATTATTTGTTCTACGAGTTCTTGTGGTAAGATGGCTCTTGCCACTATGCTTAGATCTTCGCGAGCTATTAGGTTGAGTCGTGTGTATGTTATGGTGGTCCCAAGTAGGATGATTGAGATGCCGATGTAGCATGGTAGGTTTGGTAGGTATGTTAATAGGCTTATTAGGATTGGTGTTTCTGTTATAGTGAAGAAGAGTTTCCATTTTATTGTGAATTTTATTTATGGACTATGTAGATTGTTGCAAGGAAACCTGTGAAAAGACTTGCAAGGAATGATATTGCTGCTCTGGTTCCGCTCAAAGTGAGAACTAGTAGGGAGTATAAGGTTACTCTTGTAATGGTCATAACTAAGCCTGTGGTTAGTACTATGCTATATAGTCCTGTGAAAATCGATGTATGCGCAGGTGTCGTCCAAGGACTTGGTGTTATCGCATTATCGTACGAGATAAAACCTAAACGTTTGAGTTCATTCCACAAGGGTTTAGCATTCTTTTCTTAGTGTATCAACTATGATCATTACCACATGCGGTTGATCCATTTTATATACTACTAAACTCTATTGTTTCACCAAATATTAATTTAAAAACAATACTTAAAGAACTTGAATGAACTATAGAGGAGAAAATATAAGATCAAGATCAACTGCTTTACCCAAGATGTAATGAAGTTGTTACTTATTATAATTAGGAGGCAAAGTAACTCCCACCGTTACGTATATTACCTCCTCATGAAGTTCATTAATTTTATCAATAAGTATTCTCTTAGTATCAATAATTATAGGCTTTCTCGCATATTTTTTAAAATCCTTGAATGTAAGTCTTTTGAATTCGCTCCAATCGGTAACAATAATTACAGCATCACAATTCTTAATACACTCATACATTGACGAGGCATACACAACCTTGTTTCCTAAAACATTCTTAGCGTTTTCCATAGCTAAAGGATCATAAACCCTAACCCTAGCATTCTTCTCAATAAGATAATTAACAATTCTAATGGCAGGAGAATCACGAACATCATCTATGTCAGCCTTAAAAGCAAGGCCAAGAATAGCCACAACTTTATCGCTTAAATTCCCCAAAACATCTTCAACAAGTCCTACGACATGCCTCATCTGTTCTTCATTAACTTTATAAATAGCTTTAAGAAGAACCGGATCATACCCAAATTTTTCGCAAGTTCTTATTAAAGCTCTAAGATCTTTAGGAAGACATATACCTCCGAAACCCGGCCCAGCCTTAAGATACTGTGCACCAATCCTCGGATCTAACCCCATGCCATAAGCAACAACATCCACGTTGGCTCCAGGAAGCAATTCGCACAACCTAGCAATAGTATTAATAAAACTCACTCTCATAGCCAAAAAAGCATTACTAGCATACTTAATCAACTCAGCGTTAACCGGAGTAGTCCTTATAAGCGGCGGCAATTTACCACGGTAAACATCTAAAAGAAACCGGTAAAGAACATCTCCACTTTTCTTATCAAATTCGCCTATAACTATGCGCCAAGGATTTAAAATATCTTGAACTGCTGAGCCCTCTCTTAAAAACTCAGGCATAAAACATAAACCAACATCTTCACCAACCTTCTTACCCGAAACGTTCTCGAGTAGAGGCTTCACAACGTTCTCAGTAGTTGTAGACGGAACAGTACTATTAACAACCACCAAATGATATTCTTCCTTGTCGCGAAGGACCTCACCAATCATAGAAATAGCTGACCTAACTTGGCTGAGATCCGCGCTACCATCTTGGAGAGAAGGTGTATTAACGCAAACAAAAGATATATCTGTCGACAAAACCGCATCCCTATAATTTTCGGTAACCCTTATTTCTCCATCTTTAACAAGGCTTTCAAGATGTTTAGCAACATCAGGCTCCTTAATAGGTGAAACACCCTTCCTAACAAGTTCAATTTTCTCCCTGTCCACATCAAACCCAACTACATTGATTCCTCTTAACGCATATGCAATAGCGTGACTGAGACCAACATAGCCTAAACCAAATATAGAGACCTTCCACGTAGACAAGTTATTCACCTTTTAACCTTATTTAGTGCCCACTCATAGCTTTCACGCAACGCATTCCAGTATCTACGAGGATTGCCTACATCTAAACGTTTCTCATTTTCACAAAGCTTCACAGCAAGAACCTTCTCACCACTATCTATAGCAGCCTTAATAGCATCTGTAAGCTGTATTTCCCCCTTCTTGTCTGGTTCTGTTTTCCTTAACTTATCAAATATTGAAGGCTTAAACACATATATGGCTACAACAGCCAAATTTGAAGGAGGCTCCCTAGGCTTCTCAACAATATCCAACACACGTAAAATTCCTTCTTCCATAAACTCCGCTTTTACAACACCATACTGTCTTGGATTCTCAACTTCCTCAACCAAAAACATAACATCAGCATTATTCTTATCAAACGCCTTAAGAAGCCTCCTCAAATGACCACCATTATTACTTAAAATAAGGTCATCACCAGCATGAACAAGAAAAGGTTCAGAGC
>JAGGXT010000265.1 GCA_021162905.1 Candidatus Odinarchaeota archaeon
ATATTACACGCGCCATAAATATAACTTAAATTAAAGATACACAAAATATCCACAAAAAATAAATAAAAGGATCAAACATACATATAAATAGTACATTTTACTACTTGTTATTTAAACGTGGTGTAAACATGTCAATTAGGAAGTTCTTAGAGAAATTTGGATGGGTAGACAATCCATTCAAAATTGCACCAATTAGGGACCCATCCATTCTTGTTGGGGTAGATGAAGAGTTACAACGATTACAAGCATCTGTAGCTTTTGGTGGTGATGTGGTTATTGAAGGTCCTTACGGTGCTGGCAAAACAAGTCTTCTAAGATGTTTAGAGACTCTAACTAAAAAGACAGATATCCCAGTATATTTCCCTCGTCCGCCAGTCAATGTAAAAGGGTTGATTTGGAGTATTCAAAATGCGTTAGAGTTAGAAGGAACTGAGATGGAATTCTATGAAATCTACAATAATCTGGCAACATTAGAAGATCAAAAATTAATAATTTTGCTTGATGAAGCTCATAGGTTATCCTCGGATATTGCACAGTACTTACAAGATTTATCTGATCTAGAAACAGTTGTATTAGTGTATGCTGCTCTTGATGGTTTTTACATACAGCATCTTCCAGAAATTCATAGAACTCTGTATGATAGAGTTGTTGAAGTAATAAACTTATCATTATTGACAACTGATGAAATAAAGGAAATGATAATTAAAAGAATAAAATCTGTTGGTGGTAAGGGCATTGAGCCGTTTACTGAAGATGCATTAGATTTAATAGCTGAGGCATCAGGTGGAGCACCAAGAGAAGCACTAAAAATCTGTGGAACTGCGATAATAAAAGCCATAACTGGAAAAATCGAAAAAATTGATAGATCTGTAATTGAGGATGTTATCTCAAGGAAACCTAGTGAGATAATTAACAGAATAAGGCAGCTTGGGAAACGTGAAAAGGAAGTATTACGCATATTCGTTAAAAAATCTGCTATTACAAATAAAGATGTTCAGACAGAATTAAAAATATCCAGCCAAGCGGCATACAATATTCTAGCAAGGCTCATGGAAAAGGAGCTCATAGAAGCCAAAGCTAGTGGTACGGGCTCTAAAGTAAAAGAATATATACCAAAGGAAATCGTAAAGCGTGTATTAACACCAGAAATTGCTGATAGAATATTATCAACATAAATAATAAATTATTGTTTTTTTTCAAAAATTACTGCTTTTCCTCTCTTTTTTAAACCTAATTTTATCCTGCAAAAAGCGCAGGTTTCTCCACTTGTGGGGTAGCCGCAAATTTTACAAAAATTGACTTTTTTCATACCGATAGGTGTTTTTATGTCTTGCTGCAGATATATATTCGCAAGAGTTGGCTGAAGTTCTTTTGCGTACCTTCGTGCAAATTTTAAGTTCGTCCCAGGAAATCGATTTTCAACATTAATAACTATTCTTTTCCAAAAGGTGACAGTCGTTGGTTCTGAAAATGGGCATTCATCGTCTAAGAAGTTTATATCTTGAGCTATGCAATATAGTAAGTTTTCTTCCTCTGTGCATTCGTATAACGGCTTAATTCTTCCTATTGCTTTTAGCTCTTTTATTGTCTCCATATTTGGTTCAAGTCTAACCATTTCATGAAATTCCCCGTTCATAAAATGTTTTAGGATAAATGAAAGTGTGTCATATAATGTATGTCCTGTGGCAATGGCATCTACATCATTCTCATAAGCAACTTTTGTCATTATATACCTTTTAACAACACCACAACAACTACAGATAGCTCTTCTTAGATCTTTACAGTCTTCTATTGTGAAACCATCATTTTCTTTTAAGTCATAAATTATTAATGGAATATCAAATCTTTTCGCTATCGTCTTTACTACGTTCTCCGCTTTTTTAGAGTACTCTCCAATTCCTAAATTTATATACAATCCCAACATTTCAATATTATAATCTTTAAGTATTTTTGACAGAACAACCGCAAGCGCTGTAGAATCTTTCCCTCCAGAGATAGCAACTAAGATTTTATATCTATTCTCCAATAGCTTATACCTTCTAATTGTACGCTTTACTTTCGTTTCATAATATTCTATATAGTGCTCTTTACATAATGATATATTCCCAGAACGGAGGTGAACAAACGCCGGTGCGTGGCACTTATTACAAAGTCTTCTTTTCATGATATCACATCACAAGCTACATGATAAAAACTTCAACGTAAGATATCAGTGTTGATAAGGTAATTCTTTTAATTCATTAATTGCGCTCTCAATTTTCTTCATTAAATCTTTTATTTGCATACCTATAGAATAAGCATCAGCTCTTTCATAAAGCTTGTCAATTAAATAATCAAAATCATAGTACAAGATGTCATCCAAACTATCTGTTTTTGGGATCAGATATTCTCCCTCTGGTGTTATCAGAATCTCCCTAAGTTTTTTTACTCTATCTCTAATATCCTCCATAATTTTAGCGGAGTAAATATATTCTTTCTTTGATCTATCAAGAAGTATTGGTG
>JAGGXT010000286.1 GCA_021162905.1 Candidatus Odinarchaeota archaeon
AATAAAAACAGAATAATAATTTACTTACTCTACAAAAATATTATGTTTCCTACTGAGTTCAAGAAGTACTTTTAATGGTATATCTTGATATCTTCCATTAGGAAGAGCTCTTCTTATGGATATTGGAAGTATCCCTTTCTTAAATTCATATTCCGCAATCTCTATAGGATCATCATAACCTTTAGGTAATTCTATAAGAACAGGGGCTCCCATTGATAGTTGCAAAGCTCTAGCACCAATAATACGAGAAATCTCAAATCTAGTAAGCCATGGAGGACCTATTTTTATTTCAACTTCTTCCTTAGTTATAGATTCACTAAATAAAGAAGAGGAGGAAGTTTTACTCTTCTCCTGAGAAGCCACCTTCACCGCCTTCTTTTTCCTTTTCTTTGCCAAGCTCTGAAGCGGCTATTACATCATCGATTCTCAAGATCATTATAGCCGCTTCACTTGCGGATTTCAATGCTTGTTGTTTGACTACTAATGGTTCATATACATTAAGTTTTCGCATGTCATCAATTTTGCCTTCAAATCCATTCACGCCCATCCAATAGTGACCCTTGTCATGCTCAGCCCTTAATGTAGCAATGATATCAATTGGATCCAATCCAGCATTTTCGGCTAAGGTTCTGGGAATCACTTCTAATGCTTCAGCGTATTTCTCAACAGCTAATTGTTCTTTCCCACCTACTTTCTCTGCGAATTTTCTTAGTTGCAGTGCTAAGTATATCTCAGGAGCACCGCCACCAGCTACGACTTTAGGATTAACTACGATATTTCTGACCACTGAAAGAGCATCGTGTAACGATCGCTCAACTTCATCTACTATTAATTCTGTACCGCCTCGCACAAGAATTGTAACCGATCTTGGATTCTTGCAACCCTCAATGAAAACCATGTAATCATCAGCAACTTTTCTTTCTTCTACAAGTTTTGCTTCACCTAGATCTTTTTCACTCATATCATCAAGGTTTGTAATTATCCTCGCACCAGTAGCTTTTGCCAATTTCTCCATGTCACTCTTCTTGACTCTTCTTACTGCTAGGATTCCCTTTTTAGCCAAGAAATGTTGTGCTATATCATCAATACCTTTCTGACAAAATACAACATTAGCACCAGTCGCAGCAATTTTTTCGACCATTTCTCTTAGCATATTTTCTTCAGCTTTGATGAACTCTTCTATCTGCTCTGGAGAGGTTATGTTTAATTTTGCATCAAATTCTGTTTTTTCAACTTCTAACGATGCCTGAATGAGCGCAATTTTTGCATTTTCTACACGCTTAGGCATTCCTGGATGTACTACTTCTTTGTCAAGCACAATGCCATATATCAATTGTGTATCCTCTATGCTACCACCATGTTTTTTCTCAACTTTAACATCATCTAAGTCAACGACTCGCTTTCCATCCATTTCAGTAACAACGGCTTTTATTGCCTTTACTGCAATCTCTGCAAGTTTTTCTTTAGCTCCAGAAACAACCTTGGACATCATTGAAGTAGCTGCTACATTTTTAAGAAGTTCTTCATCCTCTATGTCAGCATCAATTGCTATATCATTTAATAGTTTTAATGCTTGATCCGTAGCGGCTCTGTAACCATCAACTATAACACTTGGATGAATATCCTGGTCAAGAAGCTCTTCAGCATTCTTTAGTAGTTCTCCAGCTAACACCACAGCTGTTGTTGTACCATCACCAACCTCCTCGTCTTGAGTCTTTGCAACTTGTACCATCATCTTTGCTGCAGGATGCTGAACCTCTATTTCATCTAGAATTGCTCGCCCGTCATTTGTTATAGTTACGTCTCCAAAGCTATCAACAAGCATTTTATCCATACCATGTGGACCTAGTGATGTTCTTATGGCTTCTGCAATTGCCCTAGCGGCCATAATATTATTTTTCATAGCGTCTCGTCCAGTTGTTCTTTTAGTACCTTCTTTTAAGATAAGCACTGGTATTCCACCCAATTGCGCAGGATGTACGGCCATAGTTACACCTCCAAATTAATTAGAATTCCACGATTTTGTATTTAGAACTTCTATTTAAATTTTTCTAAAGTGATTTTGCTTATGTTAATTGCTTTAGAGTTAATGTTGTTAAAAGTGAGATACTAAGAAAGTTTAATATACAACAGAGCTGAATTTATGATTCCTTCAATATGCCTAAGGTCCTAAGTATTTCATTAACGATATCTATAGTCTCTTTTCGAGAAATCATAAAAATAAAACCAAATATTTTAAAGAAGGAAGCTAAAACATCAGGTTCGACACCTGTAGGTCTTTTTTGTCGAGAAGAAAGACTATTCAACTCTTCATATAATATTTTTTCTAACTTAGCATGTAATTTCAAGATACGATCACATTGTTCCTGTGTCACATTAAAATCAAATGCAGAGAGAATATTGCATAGTTTTTCAGGGGTTATCTTTGGTTTTATTTTACCAGGTACATGAGAAGAATCTAAAGAATAACGAATTAAATATAATGGAGCTACACGGCCGTAATAGCGAGTTACTATATGAGGTCTATCTGGAAGCCGTTCCTCTCGGATCACCTTAATGAGATTAGCATTTTCTAAAAGACGTAGGTGATAATTAACTTTTTGAACAGTGAAACGTTCTTTTTCAGCAAACCATTTATTTAATTCTTCAGTTATTTCTCGAGCGGTCATTACTTTATTTCTGAGAATTATTAATATTCTTCTTTTTATTGGATCGGTAAGAAGTTTTATCTGCTTCGGGTCACTAATAATCATAACTTCAGGATATACGGATTTTGCATCCTCTGTCTCCTTTGAAATTGTAGTATACCTCCTGATAACTTATTTA
>JAGGXT010000044.1 GCA_021162905.1 Candidatus Odinarchaeota archaeon
CTATAGTATTAATAGAAAGGTGTACAGTTGTGGCAGAGGGACTAGTTATTATAAATCCACTGATAAAGATAGCATCGTCACTAAAAGATACATACTTGAGATGCTTAGTACATGCTGATTTAGTTGGTGTATTACTTCGTCAAAAGAAGTATGAGCAAGCAAATGAAATACTAAAAAATCTTTTTAACGATGTGATTAAGATCGAAGATCCGAAAACACGAGCAGAAGTCTTTGGTTCTTTATTAGATATATTGAAAAAAGTAAAATGTGAAGGAATAAAAGATTTACTAGATCAGATATTAAAAAATGCGTCTTCTGTGCTTTCTAAAAGACATCTTGCAAACATGTATGTATTGGCTGCTGAAACCCTAGCAACAAATGGATTTGATAAAGAATCAAACGAAGTTTTCGTTAAGGCTTTTGCCTTAGTACGTGAAATGACAGATTTGGAAGAAATGGCAATGACTATTTGTACAGTTAGTGCAGCTATCACTTTAAGTAAACTTCCATTAAGTGAGAGCGCAGTACAGGATATTATAAATACAACCTTGAAAATGCCCCAGCCATTCAGAGATAGAGCGCTAAGATGCTCATCAGAGATACTTATTCATGCAGGAAATATAAAAAAGGCTGAAGAACTTGCTGATACCATTGAGAATGTTAATGAAAGGGATGCAGCATATAGAGAACTTGCAAAGCATCTTATTTCAAAGGCAAACTATGCTCATGCTATACAAATTATAGAAAAAATCTCAAAAGAAGAAGAAAAAGCTTGTATTCTTAGATACTGGGCATCAAGTATAATTGAGTAGGATCTTTTTAGCATGTATTTCTTGGTTTTGTCAAAAAACTCAACTACCTTTTGTTTGGTTTTTTTGACAATTAATTTTTTATAATGCATTAGTAAGTATTATTGGGGATTATTATGGTAAATCCTATTGAAACAGAAAACCTAACAAAAGTATTTGGTGAAATAGTTGCAGTGGATCATGTATCGTTCGAGGTAAGAGAGGGTGAAATATATGGCTTACTAGGCCCTAATGGTGCTGGTAAGACAACGACTCTAAAGATGGTAACTGGAATCTTAAAACCTACTGATGGTACTGTAAGAGTATTTGGCAAGGAACCTAATGAAGATTTAAGTATTAAAAACCTAATAGGATATGTTCCAGAAGAGATGGTTCTGTATGAGTCGCTCACACCAAATGAATTTTTCGAATTCATAGTATCCATAAGAGGTCTTGATTATTTTTCCGTATCTAAACGAATTTCTACTTTGGTAGAAGCATTTGCGCTAGAGAAATACTACAATACACCGATTGCTGGGTTATCCATGGGTACTAAACAAAAAGTAGCTATTATCGCAGCGCTATTACATAATCCGCCCCTACTTGTACTGGATGAACCCTTAAATGGCCTCGATGTCCGATCAGCTAAGATTTTAAAAGAGATTCTAAACATACATATTAAAAATGGTGGTGCTGTCTTATTTTCTACCCACATAATGGAAATTGCTGAAAACATGTGTACCAGAATAGGAATTATAAACAAAGGAAAAATCGTTGCTGAGGGAGATATTTCTCAACTCAGAAAGATGTTTGAAGAAACAACTGATGCTACCTTAGAGGAAATATTCCTAAAAATAACTCAACAAGAGGAAGGCCTAGAGGAAGTAATTGACTCCTTGAAGGAGGTCTTCTAATGAGGATTTTTAAATATTTTTTTGATAAGAGAATATGGCAAATTGCAGCAAAAACACGTAATGAATTAATTTTTAAATCACTTCTTGAGACAAGTTTAGGTTATTCGGAAAGTTCGTTAGAGGGAGATGTTGAAAAAGCTTTAAAGAAAGTATTATTTAATGTAAAGATGAATCGTATAGTTCTCCCAATAGTGTTTTTAATGGCGATATTTGCTCTTATTTTCCCTATTTTGTTTTTCTCTGAATGGTTGTCAGAATCTTTAAACTATCCTATGTTGTATATTTACTTTTCCCTATTTTCTACATATTTCGTTTCAATATTTACGCTATTTGCAATTTTTGGAATGATGCATTCCACATCGCTATTTACATCAAAAATTTATATGTTGCTCTCCTCTCTCCCTCTTGATAAGAAAGAACTTGAAGCAATTTCCTTATTATCATTTATTCAAATATATGACACTTTATTGTTAGTTTCAATAGTAGGTTACCCTATTCTCTTAATAATTATTACTGGAGATGTGATATTAGCTCTTCTTATTTTCATACTGAGCATTTTTAATATCATGATAGCAATTACCGTTTTAGTCTACTTATCAAAGTTGTTTTATACAAGAGTAATTTCTATGGGAGGGACGAAGCAGAAATCGATTTTAAGAACATTACTTGTAATCGCTTGGGGTGCTATATTCTTTGGTATTTACTTTTTCTCCTCATTAGCAACAGAAGTATTCCCCTATGTAATTGATTTCTTTATAACTACGAGCAATATTGGTTACATAACAGCGCTACTTTTGATATATCCATTTCCGTTTGCTTATCTGATAGCATCATATTATACTTCTACCTTCACCCTTTCATTTTACGTTTCTGTCATTTTATCGTTGGGATATATGTTATTAGCCATAGTTGGAGTATCTAAAGCTGCTAATATGCTTTTTGGAATTGCTAAAGGAGAGCTTGTTACATTGCCTACAGAACCTGCTGAGAAATATAAACAATTTAAGATAAAATTAAAGACAAATCACCCAATAATCGCTATCATTAAGAAAGACTTCAGATTGGCCTCAAGAAAACCGTCTTACGCTTTTATCTTTGCATTCCCCGTGATAATGTCTATTATTCAAATATTCCCTGCAACACGAGGTACTAATACGGAGTCTTTCTTAATACTTATGACACTCTGGAGCATTGCGTTTCCACTCTTATTTTTTGCTGTCTATTTTGGTGGAATAGATGGACAAGTGTCAAGTTATATAAGGTTGCTACCAATAAGTTTTAAAAAGACGGTATTGGCAAAAACTATTTTTTTCATAATTATTTATTTTTTTGGACTATTAACAACTCTAATTATATATGGTGTTAGCAGCGAATATTACGGAGTATTACTATTTTCACAATCTCTATTGA